>NZ_JAIRBP010000070.1:0-2479 GCF_021151495.1 Halomonas sp. IOP_31
CGAGGCGGTCGGCATGGTACATTTCGTCATGGCGGTTGATGCGGTTGATTCTTGTGTAGGAGCTTGAATTATAACCGATTTTCAGCCGCTTTTTTCATGTCTGATGAAATATCCGGGCTAGTTGTCGGCGTGTTTATCGTTGTCTATTATGTACGCATGCCGCACATAAGTTCGATAATTTGGGTTGATGGTTAACCCGCGAATGATTTTATTCAATGCGACATTTGTCTATGCCGCTTGTAGAAAGTCTCGGTCAGGCGAATGAAGGGAGAGCTAATGCAGAACGATTCATTGCAAGCCGTGGTGGTAGGTGCCGGCACCATGGGCACCACTCTGGCCAAGCTGATGGCGGTGCATGGCGTCAGGGTCACCGTGGTAGACACCAACCCACAGGTGTTGGGAGCCAGTCGCCTGAGTGTGGAAGAAAATGCGACCGCGGTTTGCTTCACCACGGATTTGCAGTTGGCGGAGACCCCTGATTTCGTCATCGAGAGCGTGACCGAGAATGTCGCGATCAAGCGGGAGGTCGTGGCGCAAATCGAGGCTGGCGTGGCCGATACCACCATCATCATGACCAATACTTCGGGTATCCCCATCGACGACATTGGAAGTGCCATGCGTTTGCCGCAACGGTTCTTGGGGACTCACTTCTTCAACCCGGCGGACATCGTTCCCACTGTGGAAGTAGTTCCGGGTAGCCACACCGAGGCGACGGTTGTGCAAAAGGCGTGCAGTTGGCTGACGCGGTTGGGGAAACGTCCGGCGGTACTAAATACCTGTGTGCCCGGTTTTGTCGCCAACCGGATCCAGCACGCGGTGATGCGTGAATGCCTCTCTCTGCTTGAGAAAGGCGTGGTGGAGGTCGAGGCCTTGGATGATATCGTGCAGTATTCAATTGGTGTGCGCATGGCGCTGAACGGCCCCTTGTACCAGCGAGACCTCAATGGGTTGGATACCCACTTGAATATCGCCCGCTACCTCTACCCCGATCTCGATGCGCGCCAGGAGCCCGCGTCGCTTCTCGAAGAGTACGTTGCCCAAGGACGTTTGGGGGCCAAGGCGGGGCGAGGCTTCTACCACTGGAACGACGAGTCGCGTGCGCAACACCAGGCTCGAGAGCGGGAGAGTCTGCAACGCATCATTGAAATTGCCACGCAGCATGCCAGTGGAGACGAGCCATGAACCAGCCACGCTGGAAGAAGCGCCCCGAGGGGAGCAATTGGGGAGAGTTTGGCCCTGACGATCAACTGGGACGAGTCAACCTGATCGGGCCTGAGCAAGTGCTCAAAGGCGTCAAGGAAGTGCAAGAGGGAGTGACGTTCTGCTTGTCGCTACCCCTGGATATCCCCGGCGGCAAGGTGCTGAACCCCCGCCGCTCGCCGCCGAAGCTGACCCCAACGGTCCTGGATGACGACAAGTACATAAACTTTCCCTTGGCCACTCACAGTCCCGCGCTTTATGACGTCATCAGTGACGACCAGGTTCAGCTGTCGCTACAGTACTCTACCCAGTGGGACTCCCTGGCTCATGTGGGGGCCCTTTTCGATGGCGATAACGATGGCACGCCGGAGCGCCGCTATTACAACGGCTACCTGGCAGAGCAGGATGTGCTAAATCTGAGCGGGGAATTGGCCCAGCGGCACGGCTCCTATGCTAGGCGTCTGGGGATTGAGACGCTGGCAGCGCATGGTATGCAGGGCCGGGCCGTGTTGGTGGACCTAGTGCGAGTCTTCGGCGCGGGAAGGACGCTGGTAGGGCACAAGGAGTTGATGGAGGCGCTGGAACAACTGCACGTGGTGATGGAACACGGCGATATGCTGGTATTGCGTACGGGGTTCGCTGAAGCATTGCTGGATATGCAGGGCGCACCGCAGTTAGACGTGCTGAAAGACACCGGGGCAGTGCTTGATGGCAGCGATCCGGCACTGCTGGATTGGATCACCGAGAGCGGCATCGCGGCGATCTGTGCCGATAACTACGCGGTGGAGAACCTGGATCGCGAGCTGGAACCGGACTGTTGCTCCAAGCTCCCCTTGCACCACCACTGCCTGTTCAAACTCGGGTTACCGCTGGCGGAGCTGTGGTACCTGAAAGACTTGGCGGAGTGGTTGCATAGCCGCGAGCGCAACCGGTTCTTGCTGACGGCACCGCCGCTGCGCTTGCCGGGAGCTATTGGCTCACCTGTGACTCCGGTGGCAACTGTATAAGTGTCGGGTCCCGAGTGATTGACTACACGCTTGGTAAATAGCTCTGGCCGTTTAGCCTGCCACTCTTTCATCGCTACAAACGGCGATTGACGGTGCAGCGCCTTCTGTGGGTGTGATGATTGTACAGCCAACAATAGCGTTTGAGCGTCTGCTCCTAGCCCGGATATTTCATCAGACATGAAAAAAGCGGCTGAAAATCGGTTATAATTCAAGCTCCTACACAAGAATCAACCGCATCAACCGCCATGACGAAATGTACCATGCCGACCGCC
>NZ_JAIRBP010000071.1:0-2445 GCF_021151495.1 Halomonas sp. IOP_31
TGTCAATGGCCATCAGAAGTGACCCACCAGTGGCCAACAAAAATGACCCACCCGTGATCGTCAGCTGAGCGCCTTCTGCTTCAGCCGATAGCTCTCCCCGCCGAGCAGGTAGAGGTGCGAGTGGTGGATGATCCGGTCAACGATTGGCACCGCCACGTTGTCGTCGTGGAAGAACTCCCCCCAGCTGGTGAAGTCCTTGTTGGTGGTGATGATCAGCGAGCGGTGCTCATAGAACCGGTTGATCAGCTGGAACAGCGCGTAGCGCGCCTGCCGGCTCATCGGTAAATACCCCAGCTCGTCAATGACCAGGGCGTCGACCTTGGCAAGCTTGTGGAGCGTCTTCTTCAGCGCGCCCTTCATCTCGGCGAGTTCCAACTCCTCGACCAGGTCCAGGGCGTTGCGGAACAGCACCCGGTAACCGACCTCGATGGCCTTCTGACCGATGCCGATGGCCAAGTGGGTCTTGCCCACGCCCGGCGGGCCGATGAACACCAGGTTCTCGCGGTTGTCGAGGAAGGCGAAGTCGAGCAGAGCGCTGACTTGGCGCTTGGTAATGGTGGTCTGGTGCCGGTAGTCGAACCCCTCCAGCCGCTTGTCGCTGGGGAAACCGGCCTGACGCCGGTAGAGGTCGATTCGCTTGGCTTCACGGGTCTGGCGCTCGTGCTCGACCAGCATGTCGGCGAAAGCCAGGTAGGAGACCTCGTTGGCCTCGGCCTGGGCCAGCAGGACGGTGAGATCCCCGGCGATGGCGCCGAGGCGCAGGCTGCGGTAGCGCCCGGCGGTCAACTCAAGTTGCCCCATGGGTCACCTCCTGCTGGCCGCTGGAGCGGCCAAGTCGGGCGTACTGGCTCAGGTCCGGGGGCGGCGTGACGGGGCCCGCCGGGGCATCGGCGTCGCAATCCCGCCCGCGTGCCTTGGCCAGCCGGGCCGCCGCCAGGCGCTCCTTGAGCCCGCCGGCGGTGAGGCGCTCACGGGTGACCCAGTCGCCGATCAGTACCCGGTCCAGCTCGGGCTCGCCTTCCAGCAGCTTCCTGGCGCCCCGCAGCTGGTCTCTATAGTGGCGCGGCATGCTCTCGCGCAGGCGCGCACAGAGCTGGCCTCCCAAGGGCTCGCCGAGGCACCGCTCGATGGCCTGCTCAAGCTCCGCCTCCTGCTGGCGGTGATCGCGGTAGTGGTTCTCGTTGCGCCGCGTACGACCCGTGCCCAGGTGCAGCGAATGGGTGGCAATCTCGTCACCGCTCTCCAGGTCGTGAATCGCCAGGCGGTCGTCCTCTTCCCGGGCGCCTACACGCCCCTGCTGGTAGGCCATGGGCACCGAGTACTTGTTGGCCTTCCAGGCGATCAGCCCGGTCTTGTCGACCTGACGCGGGGCCAGGTCGTCGACGCCTCGCGCCACACAGGCCGGCGTCAGGTAGGGCCCAAGATGCGCCCGCTCCTCGGCCTCGAAGTGGACCCTCGGCTGCCGGCCGGTGGTGCCGTGAGTGCGCACGTTGGCGACCTCATCGAGCCACTGCTGCACATGGCGGCGCAGGTCGGCCTCGTCGCGGAAGGTCTCGGCGTAGAAAGCGTCCTGTTTGGTGTACTTCACCCCGGCCTCGACCTTGCCCTTGCTCTCCGGGTCGTAGCCACGGCAGGCATGGATCCGGAAGCCCGCGGTAGTGGCGTACTCATGAAAGCGCTGGTTCACCTTCAGCTCGCGGAACTGCTCGCTGATCACCACCATCTTGGTCTGGTCGTAAACGCACTCCTCGGGCAGGCCGCCGAAGTAGCGGAAGGCCTCGTCGTGCAGGCGGATGAAGGTGAGGGTGTCGAGCGGCGAGAGACTGACACCGACGTAGGTCAGACGCGAGTAAGAGAGCACGAACACCACGAAGTACAGCGTTCGCGGCTCGCCGCCGATCTTCACCTCGCGCAGCTCGCCCGGATCCACCTGGCACTGCACACCGGGGACCATGTCGAGCACCGGCTCGTAGTAGCGCCGCTGTCGGCTGGCGACGGTGCTCTTCACCTGCTGCACGTAACGGCGCAGGGTGCGCTCCGAAACCGCCAGCTCCCCGACCTTCTCACGCAGCTTGCGGGCGACCTTGACGCTGCTCAGCCGAGGGAAGGTGCGCAGCAGGTAGGCGATGTAGTCGCGATGGGCATCGAGCTTCTTCTCGCGCTCCCGGTTCGACTGCGCCGCCTCGATGGCGGCTACGTCCTGGCGCAGGTACTTGCGCACGGTGTTACGGGAGAGGCCCAGCTCCTGGCCGATGGCGCGGATCGACAGGCCCTGTCCGTCATCATGTAACGCTTTGATCTTGTGAATCATTCCCCAATCCTTCACATCTCCGTCCCGACCCTTGGCTGAGCCGACACGGTAGGTGGATGGTGGCAGCGCTGCCACCTCGGGGGTGGGTCAAAAGCGTTGGCCGGTACTGGGTCACTTTACTTGGCCATTAACAG
>NZ_JAIRBP010000072.1:0-2374 GCF_021151495.1 Halomonas sp. IOP_31
CTCGCACCTCTACCTGCTCGGCGGGGAGAGCTATCGGCTGAAGCAGAAGGCGCTCAGCTGACGATCACGGGTGGGTCATTTTTGTTGGCCACTGGTGGGTCACTTCTGATGGCCATTGACAGTTACCTCCGAATCAACACTGGGATAAGTGGGAAACTGGGAAAGTCCATCTCCATCCGGTAGCGCTTCCCAATACGCCTTGATGCGATCAGGCCACAGGGCGAAAAAACGCTCCGATCGATCCCGTAGCTTGATTTTCATGGTGCCACGGCTCTGTTCATTGGTTTCCAGGAAATCTCTCTGGATCAGCGGCTCAATTTCCCGGGTGTATCGACTTCGAAGGCCAAGCTCCTTGATAAGAGTATTTTTGGGTATCAGCCACTGCGTCTCACCGGCCACTTTGCGTCGCAGACCAATTGCTCTTCCGTAATCGCCCCGTTCTATGTCAACGAGACGGTGATTCCATTTGTAAATGGCATCGCGAAGGCGAGCCAAAATGCGGTGCTCCTCCGAATTGAAGATGTGACCTCGGCTCCGAAGCCAGGCTCCAACTACTTGGTGTACTGCTCGAACCGACTCCGCTTCCGTCCAAGGAAGGAGATAGTTCCGACAGGCCAGGCACAGTGCAGCGGTGATAAGTGCGAACCGTCTGATCACCCGGACAACTTGCGAGGCCATATGAGGGGTCTTCCACTGCTCCGTCAACCGGGCAACCTCACTCTGGATGTAGTCGGGCAAGTCATCCACATCTTCTGTAAGACGCTCGAGCCAATGCCGGAACAGTGTGCCGTGGTAGTGCCTGGTGCGGCTTTTCAACGCGTCCACGAACTCTTGGGCACTGTTGGATCCATGCAAATCATCAAAGGCTCCAAATTTTCCAAAAATCGGGATCTCGACAAGTCGGTTCTCCTGGCCGGCTTTAACCGACTTCCCAATTTCCTGAAACACTTCCGACAGCCATACCTCACCAGTACTTAACGCCAGCGTTCGCCAGTGCGTTTGTTCAGCAAGATCCCCTGAGATATTCGCACGCAGCTTACTGGCACCGGTCATTATGTGATACGTCGCCACATCGACATCTTCCGGCCGAGCCAGGCCAATCTCGTCCAACGCTAACAACATGTCGTTGTGCTCAGCAGCGACGGCTGCCAAGCCATTGGCAGTCGCTACCCAGTTCCTCACGAACGTTGGTGCTCCACAAACACTCGCGGCCACCTGCAGCAACGTCGTTTTCCCGGTGGAGCTATTACCAACCAAGTGAAAGGCCCCATTTTCAAGCTCCGCATGCTTTAGCAGGGGCGCCGCGAGTGCCACCCCGACGCTGAGGATCGCCAGCGGGTTGCCCTCACACAGCTTCCCCACTTGAGCTTGCCAATCCTGGAGAGAACCGTTTTCCTGAAGTAGAGGGGAGGTTGATAGCTGCCCGACGAAGTAGTGCTGCTCATCCGCCTGACCTGCCGTCCAGCTACTCGTCGCGAAGATGGGGCCGTGCCAACCTGTACGGTCGACGGTTGTGGCCGGCGGCGCCTTTGCCATTTCCTCAAGCAGGTAGCGTTGTAGTCGTGCCCAACTGATATTGCCAGGCTCCAGCGGATAGCCGCTGTCCACGAGCAGCTCCCGTATCTGTCGGGCGTTATCGCCGTTCAGGTTACGCGCGTAAACCACCTCGCGGAGCAGGACGTTGTCCATATTTTTCCACTGCAGCAGCGCACCGTGTCCATGCTTCTTGTTGGAAAGTCGGGTTCTCGCAATAACCTCAATCCACCCGCCAACCCTCTGCCATTCTTCAGAGCTATAGCAATACAGGCCAGAGTCTCTCAACTGAAATTTCATTCGCGCCTCCGTTACAGCCGGTCCAGCCAATCTCTAACATCCTGGATCCGGAACCTGACGGCTCGGCCACTGGGGTTGGGCTTTATGGGGGCAGGGAAACGACCGGCTTTCACGTACCGTCGAAGCGTGGCTTGCGAAAGCTGGGTGACGGCACAAACCTCTTCATAGGTGAGCAAACGCTCATTCGTCTCGTTGAAATACTGTCGTTGCATAATCCACTCCTGATTCGTTGTTTAACGGACAGGAGTGATTATGAATAGTCCTGAATTCACACCAGAACCGTGGAATTGGCCAATTTGGGCGCAAAGAGAAAAAGATATTAAAACGCTGAATTTAAAGGATAAATTTTAGGGTTTAGGCGCTTTCTATGTGGCGGCCATCGGTTTTTGGACAAATTCTGGCGAAAATGTGAACAGTCTCCGCTAGCCTGAATATTGCACCATTGGCGCGAGTTCGGCCTGCTGAGTGATCAGGCCAGCTCTTCATGCTGGATTCAGCAAGAATCGGTCACGTTTTGATCAATTACCCAGCGTCGAGACAC
>NZ_JAIRBP010000073.1:0-2324 GCF_021151495.1 Halomonas sp. IOP_31
GTAAGCGATCCACGAACCCCATCTGTTGGGCCTGAGTCAGACCGGTAGAGTCTCTTTCCAGCGCCAGGGGAGCAGCGTGTCGAGATCGTCATCCTCGCCGAGTGTCGGCAGGGTCTCGAACACGAACTGCAGGTACTCGTAGGGCGAGAGGCCGTTGGCCTTCGCCGTCTCGATCAGGCTGTAGATCGCCGCGCTGGCCCGCGCACCGCTCGGTGTATGGCTGAAGAGCCAGTTCTTTCGGCCGACGACAAAGGGACGAATAGCATTTTCCGCGGCGTTGTTGTCCAGCGGGATCAGGCCGTCATCGAGGAAGCGGGTCAGGCGCTGCCACTGGCCATCCAGGTAGTGCAGCGCCCTGCCCAGTGCGCTTTTCGGCAGCACCTGCGTCAGCGACTTGCCGAGCCAGGTGCGCAGCTGGGTGATCAGGGGGCGACTCTTCTGCTCGCGCAGCGCCCGGCGCGCCTCGGGCTCCAGGGCCCTGGCCTGCTTCTCCACGGCGTAGAGCTTGCGGATCTGGTTGAGCGCCCAGTCGGCCTTGCCGGTCTTGCCCTTGGGCTGCACCTTCTGGGCCTCGACGAACTTGCGACGGGCGTGCGCCCAGCAGCCGGCATGGATGATGCCGTTTTTCCGCACCACCTCGGCATAGCCCTCGTAGCCGTCGGTGACCAGGCGACCGCCATAGTCGCCCAGCAGGCGCACCGGCACCCGACCCGCTCGGCTGGCGTCGTAGTCGAACAGCACCACCTGCTGGCTCGGTGGGCCGCCGCGCTGCAGCCACATGTAGGAGGTGGCGCTCGCCGGCCGGTCGGCTTCGGCGTTGACCTGCAGCGTGGTCTCATCCATGTGGATCAGCGGACTCTGCAGCAGCTGCTGTCGGAGGACCTCAACCAGGGGCATCAGCCGCTCGCCGACCAGCACCATCCAGCGCGCCAGGGTGTTGCGCGGGATCTCGGCACCGTGCCGAGCAAGGATCCGGCTCTGGCGATAGAGCGGCAAGGCGTCCTGGTACTTGGCGGTGGCCACGTAGGCCAGCAAGGTGGCGCTGGCGTTGCTCCTGGGCAGCAGCTTGGCCGGTGCCGGGGCGATCTGCACGCCCTCTTCGCAGGCCGGGCAGCCGTACTTGACGCGTACATGGCGGATCACCTCGACCCGCGCCGGCACGACATGCAGCTCTTCGCTGACCTCCTGGCCGATCTCCTTGAGCTCGGTGCCGTCATCGTGGCAGTGACGGGCATCTTCGGGCAGCTCATGCACGACTTCGACGCGCGGCAACTCAGGAGGCAGAGCCACCCGACCGCCACGGCTGCGGCGCTTGACCGGCTGACGGGGCTCGGTCGGCGCGTCCTCCTCGTCGTCGGTCGCGTCATCCTGAGCGTTGGCGTCTTCCTCGTCGACCGCCGCTTCGGCCTCGTTGATGAGCAGATCCCCCTGCGCGACACGGTATTTTTCGGTGGAGGGGCCAAACTGACGCTCGATGGCCAGGCGGAACTGCTCGAAAAGCGCCGCCTTGGTGGCTTCCCACTGAGCCTCCTTCTTCTCCATCAACTGATGAAGACGCGCGATCTCCTCCTGCTGAGAACGCACTTGGCGCTGCAGCTGAGAGCGGGAATCAGGGGGTGAGAAAGCGTGGGATGTCATCCTGATATTTTACCAAAACGGCCTGCTGACAGCAGCAAAAATGTCAGCCAACCGACTGAAAATCCAAGGCCTTGTGGGGCTGCATGGCACTGAGGTCGTAGCCGTCGAGCAGCCAGTTCAGTTCCTGGCCGGACAGGGAGACGGTGTCGTCCTCCAGCCGGTCGGGCCACTTGAAGCGCTCCCGTTCCAGGCGCTTGTACCAGACCACGAAGCCGTTACGTTCCCAGAACAGCAGCTTCACCTTGTCGCGCTGGCGGTTGCCGAACACGAACACCGCTTCCTCGAAGGGGTTGAGCTCCATGGCCTCCTGAACGAGCAGGGCCAGCCCGTCGATCTGCTTGCGCATATCGACCGGCTCACGGCACAGGTAGACCCGCAGTCCGGTGTCCGGCCGAATCATCGGGCCACCTCCACGGCGACGAAGCGCAGCGGCCGATGGCGAGGTGGCACCGGCACATTCTGCACCACCAGGCGCTTTTCCCACGCCAGCAGTGACGCCAGCTCCAGCCCTTGCTCCGCGGCGTACTCGCTCAGCGACAGGTGCCGAGAGGAAGCATGGAACAGATGGCCCAGCCAGAAGGCCTGTGTCGAGGTCAGGTCAGTCATGGTGTCCTCCTTGGAATCGGGTGACACCAGTCTGACGGACACTATTCAGCGGCAGAAGATGGGGTTTGTGGAGCGCTTAC
>NZ_JAIRBP010000074.1:0-2131 GCF_021151495.1 Halomonas sp. IOP_31
TGTAGGGGTCGAGCCGGGGCGCCCTGCCAACCTTTCAGCTGGTGGTTTCCCCGGCCCGCCCTCCGAACCGGACATGCGACTCTCACCGCATCCGGCTCTCCACAAGGTTATGCCAGTGTTTCACTTGCCCAAGGTGTCGGGATCCGAGAGCCCCGGTACCGGTATCGAGTGACCTCGACCCGGCCAGGGCGGAACATCTCGGTTCGACCGTCACGTAGTACCCAACCGGGTAGGTGGCGACGGATCAGCTTTCCCCATCCCAGCTTGAGGTGCCGCTTTCGCACCCAGTTGACCACTCGCCAGAAGGCGAAGTAATCGAGGTAACTGAATGTCTTGGCGGACACACCATGCCGGAAGTACTGACACCAGCCCCGCATCACGCGATTGATGGCGTGAAGGAGGTCAGCAAGAGTCCGATGTTTGTTCCGGCGGGTCAGCGAGCGCACCTTGGCGACCACCGTCTGCAAGCTCTTCTTCGACGGGTAGGTGTAGGTGGCTCGCCTACCGCCGCGACCTCGCCAGCGTCGGCGTTGAATATGCCAGCCGAGGAAGTCGAACCCTTCGTCGATGTGGCAGACTCGTGTCTTCTCCGGGGAGAGCCGGAGCCCGATCGGAGCCAGTACCTCTGCCACTTCTTGCCAGAGCGCTTCTGTGTCTTGCCGGGTTCCATGAACCAGTACGACGAAGTCGTCCGCGTAGCGAACGAGTCGCATCACGGAAACTCCCATGCGGCGACGCTTGGCGCGAGTCCACGACGGACCGAGCGCTTCCCATTTCTGGGTAAAGTGCTCATCCAGTGCGGACAAGGCAATGTTGGCGAGGATGGGTGACAAGATGCCGCCCTGGGGGGTACCGGTAATGGTCGCTCGCGCTTGGTGGTCCTCCTGGAGGATACCAGCTCGCAAGAACGCCTTGATCAACCTCAGAACGCGTTTATCGGCGATGCGGTGACGCACACGCCCCATCAGAGCCGTATGGTCGATCTCGTCGAAGCATGCCTGGATGTCGCCTTCCAACACCCACTCGTAGTTCCGCTGAGCGGTGGTGAAAAAGTGAATCTCGGCAATGGCGTCCTGGGCGCGCCGATGCGGACGGAAGCCATACGAACATGGCTTGAAATCCGCTTCGAAGATTGGCTCCAGTACCAGCTTTAGGGTGGCTTGAACCACGCGATCCAGCGTCGTCGGTATCCCCAGCCGCCGGAACTTGCCGTTGGCTTTGGGAATCCGTTTCTCGCGGACTGGCATGGGCCTGAACTGCTGTGCCTTGAGCTCGGCCCGTAGCGATTTCAGCAGATCAGTGGCATCGTCCCCAATACTGCGAGGGGTGACACCGTCCACGCCGGCGG
The DNA here is from genome assembly GCF_021151495.1 of Halomonas sp. IOP_31. Lineage (NCBI taxonomy): Bacteria > Pseudomonadati > Pseudomonadota > Gammaproteobacteria > Oceanospirillales > Halomonadaceae > Halomonas > Halomonas sp. IOP_31. The sequence goes on from NZ_JAIRBP010000074.1 coordinate 1,349, forward strand.
TACGCGCTCCCTTGTTCCCCCTGACACGCTGCCAGGCCACCATCAGGAAGGCCGGGTCGCAAACCAGGTTGAACAGATCATCGAATTGGCGCTGGCTATCCGCCAGTGCCCACTGGTGCAGCTTCTTCTGCAATCCAAGTACCCGTGACTCTGCCACGATCAGGCTGGGCCACAGTGCATCAGTATTCACCGACGACCTCCTTGAATTCCATTAGGCATGCAACCTTGCTGGACCCCTTCGCCATGTGGACGGCTTTCCCGTCCTCGGACTACTACGGGTCCTCCGCCCCCCATCGTCGGCATCGGCTGGCTACGCGCTTTCCCTACCGCCGCATGACGGTGAGGGACCGACGACAGAGTTCCCACGTTCACCTTGGAAACGCTTGTCAGGCTTGGTGCCCCGCTATGCCCCAGCGGCTTCGCCATGGTTACGCCGCAGGCCTTCACCATGGCCTCGTCAACCGTCGACATACTTCGGAGGACGAGTTCTCCCCAGCCTACAGGGATACGCACCGCAACCCCGCCCACATCTACCAGGTTAGAGCGGGTGGATGTCTCTTGAGGGGCTTTATGGCACGGGTTCCTCTCGTACACCGTCCTGTCTCGCTAGCAGAGCCCGCGCCGTCTGGCAGTGCCGGCACGACTCCGCGTTGTCAGGGCTGCTTGCCGCTCTTGCTCCCGTACCGGAGGTCGAGCTGCCCTCAGCTTCTATCGGCCTGCTGCGACAGACCAACGGCAGTGCTCTTTCATCACTGCACGTTTCCAAAGCGCCTCGTGGCGCAC
>NZ_JAIRBP010000075.1:0-1898 GCF_021151495.1 Halomonas sp. IOP_31
GGGGTGCGCTCTAACCAACTGAGCTACAGACCCAATGGTCACGCTGGGTCTCAACCCAAACAGTCGTTGCTCTGGCCGATCAGGTAATTCATTGTGAGCGCTTGACCGAACGCGATGACGCGTCGATTAAGGAGGTGATCCAGCCGCAGGTTCCCCTACGGCTACCTTGTTACGACTTCACCCCAGTCATGAACCACACCGTGGTGATCGCTCTCCCGAAGGTTAAGCTAACCACTTCTGGTGCAGTCCACTCCCATGGTGTGACGGGCGGTGTGTACAAGGCCCGGGAACGTATTCACCGTGACATTCTGATTCACGATTACTAGCGATTCCGACTTCACGGAGTCGAGTTGCAGACTCCGATCCGGACTGAGACCGGCTTTATGAGATTGGCGCCCCCTCGCGGGATGGCAACCCTTTGTACCGGCCATTGTAGCACGTGTGTAGCCCTACCCGTAAGGGCCATGATGACTTGACGTCGTCCCCACCTTCCTCCGGTTTGTCACCGGCAGTCTCCTTAGAGTTCCCGACGTTACTCGCTGGCAAATAAGGACAAGGGTTGCGCTCGTTACGGGACTTAACCCAACATTTCACAACACGAGCTGACGACAGCCATGCAGCACCTGTCTCTGCGCTCCCGAAGGCACCCCGCCGTCTCCGGTGGGTTCGCAGGATGTCAAGGGTAGGTAAGGTTCTTCGCGTTGCATCGAATTAAACCACATGCTCCACCGCTTGTGCGGGCCCCCGTCAATTCATTTGAGTTTTAACCTTGCGGCCGTACTCCCCAGGCGGTCGACTTATCGCGTTAACTGCGCCACCAAGTCCTCAAGGGACCCAACGGCTAGTCGACATCGTTTACGGCATGGACTACCAGGGTATCTAATCCTGTTTGCTACCCATGCTTTCGCACCTCAGCGTCAGTGTCAGTCCAGAAGGCCGCCTTCGCCACTGGTATTCCTCCCGATCTCTACGCATTTCACCGCTACACCGGGAATTCTACCTTCCTCTCCTGCACTCTAGCCAACCAGTTCCGGATGCCATTCCCAGGTTGAGCCCGGGGCTTTCACAACCGGCTTACTTGGCCGCCTACGCGCGCTTTACGCCCAGTAATTCCGATTAACGCTCGCACCCTCCGTATTACCGCGGCTGCTGGCACGGAGTTAGCCGGTGCTTCTTCTGTGGGTGATGTCGTCCCTGGCGGGTATTGACCGCCAGGCCTTCTTCCCCACTGAAAGTGCTTTACAACCCGAAAGCCTTCTTCACACACGCGGCATGGCTGGATCAGGCTTGCGCCCATTGTCCAATATTCCCCACTGCTGCCTCCCGTAGGAGTCCGGGCCGTGTCTCAGTCCCGGTGTGGCTGATCATCCTCTCAGACCAGCTACGGATCGTCGCCTTGGTGAGCCGTTACCTCACCAACCAGCTAATCCGACATAGGCTCATCCAATCGCGCGAGGTCCCCATTCCGAAGAACACGAAGCCCCCGCTTTCTCCCGTAGGACGTATGCGGTATTAGCCTGGGTTTCCCCAGGTTATCCCCCACGACTGGGCAGATTCCTATGCATTACTCACCCGTCCGCCGCTCGTCGGCATCCAGCAAGCTGGACCCGTTACCGCTCGACTTGCATGTGTTAAGCCTGCCGCCAGCGTTCAATCTGAGCCATGATCAAACTCTTCAGTTTAAAATCACAAGTCCGTTAAGCGGACCAAACTTGGCTCAAGGGTCAAACGTTCTCAAAAAAGATCCGAGGATCTCTGACGAGTCGCTTGCCTTGATATCGCGTGACTTGTCACCGCGTATCGGGCAAGCGCCCACATGAATTACCTGATCGATTGTTAAAGAGCGTCTCGCTGTGCCGTCGCGCCACCGGGTGGCTCGCCAGCGCCCTGCGAGGAAG
>NZ_JAIRBP010000076.1:0-1575 GCF_021151495.1 Halomonas sp. IOP_31
CTAGCAGCCTGTCGGACTTAGCGTCGGCAGACAATGGACGCCGCCTGCCGCGGCAGATTTTTGCACCATCATGATGCCTACTTACGGGCTTCTGTGGCCAATATTCTCAAAACGAGCAGCATCGCTTGCTTTTCATGCCGATTGGGCGGATTTCGGGCGCAATACGGCCATACGCTTTAGATTCCAGGCCAGGCAAACCAATGTCCATTCACCGCTCACTTTGTTCAGTCCGCGTAACGAGAACTGACGAAATCCGAGCACCGACTTGATGATGCCGAAGACCGGCTCGACCGTTTGCTTGCGCAGCGCATAGGCGGCGCGTCCCGCCTGGGTCTGTAGCTTGTGCGCCATCCGCGCGACCGGCGAACTACCCTCCGCCAGGGGCATCGGTTCGGCGAACCGTTCCAGCGGCGGCGGGTGATGACGTTCCCGCTTGACGGCGATGTGCGGATCCAGCCCGGCCTGTTCGCAGGCGGCCACATTCGCGGCGCTGAAGTAGCCAGTATCCGCGAGCAGCATGTCGGCTTTGCCCAGCGATGCCGGCAAGGCGGCCAGTTGCGCCAGCATCGGCTCGACTTGTTCCTTGTCGTTACACGCCTGGGTGACCGCCGGCGCCATCACCAGCATGCTGTCCGTATCCACGGCCGCCTGGGCATTGTAGGCCTGCTCGAAGCCCCCGCCTGACACCGGCATGATGCGTGATGCTTCATCGGTGAGATTGATCTGGTCCTGCGCCTTGGGGCCGGCCGTGGGCGGCTTGGGCGGACGGCCGCCCGGCTTCTTGCCGGTCTTCTTCTGCTTCTCTTCCCGCGCGGCGAGCTTGGCCTGGTAGTCGGCTTGCTCGCGCTCGAAGCGCGCTTTCGCCCGGGCTTCGATCTTCGTTTTGGCCTCTGCCATCGCCTTGAGCCGATCTTCCCGACGCTGAATTTCTTCCGGCAGGCTGACCCCATCCGGGACATTGGATTGGTCGGCCTGCTCGGCCAGTGCCAGCAGTTCCTGCACTTCCGCTTGGAGTTGGGCCTCCATCTTCTCGATATGACCATGGGACAGGGCGCTGTGACGCGAGGCGTTGGCCTGGACCTTGGTGCCATCCAGGCTGATGGTGCCCAGCTTGAGCAGCTTCATCTCCTGGGCAACGTCGAGAACCTGAACAAACAGACCCGCCAGCTCGTCGAGAAAGCGCCGGCGAAAGGCAGCCAGCGTGTCATGGTCGGGATGCGAGCCGGCGGCGATAAAGCGGAAGGCCACCGAATCATACGTCGCCCGCTCGATCTTGCGGCTGGAAAACACGCCGGTGGCGTAGCCATAGATCAACAGCGACAACAGCAGCGATGGGTGATAGGCCGCACTGCCGCGCCCGCCATAGGCGCTCACCATCGCGCGCAGATCAAGGCCGTCCACCACCTCGACGATGAAGCGTGCCAGATGGTTCTGGGGTAACCACTCGTCAACGGACGGAGGAAGCAGATAGGCCGTATGACGATCGACAGAACGAAAGTGGCTCATGGCGGGTCCGTGGTCAGTTTGATGCCGGCATTATCTCATGCTGGAGTGGAAAGTCCGACAGGCTGCTAG
>NZ_JAIRBP010000077.1:0-1531 GCF_021151495.1 Halomonas sp. IOP_31
GAGGCGGTCGGCATGGTACATTTCGTCATGGCGGTTGATGCGGTTGATTCTTGTGTAGGAGCTTGAATTATAACCGATTTTCAGCCGCTTTTTTCATGTCTGATGAAATATCCGGGCTAGCGTGAAAGGTGTCACACGGAAATGTGGCATCCAAAAGTGAAGTGACGCGAAACGTCTTCCAAGCAAGACGCGCTCACATACACCAGAGAGAAAGGAGTATTGTCATGGCTGAACATCGTGGCGGTTCTGGTAACTTCGCAGAAGATCCCAAGCGTGCATCCGAGGCTGGCCAGAAAGGTGGCGAGCATAGCGGAGGGAATTTCGCCAACGACCCCCAAAAGGCTTCCGAAGCCGGCCATAAAGGCGGCCAGCATAGTGAGGGAAATTTCGCCAATGATCCGGAAAAGGCTTCCGAAGCGGGCAAGAAAGGCGGCCAGCATAGTGGCGGCAACTTCGCCAATGATCCGGAAAAGGCTTCCGAAGCCGGTCAGAAAGGCGGGAAACACAGCGGTGGCAACTTCGCCAATGACCGCGAGAAAGCCTCGGAGGCTGGTCAGAAGGGTGGCCGCAACAGCTAATTAACTAGTTCTGCCCATCCGACATGGAAAAGCACACAGGGATGTGCGAAGCACAGGGATGTGCCAAGAGTCATCAATGAGGTTCAAGGAGAGGAGTATAGTGATGGCCAACCCAGTTAAAGATAAGAACTATAACTTGATTAGCTCCATCTATCATCTCGCCCAAGGTTCGGAAAATTGCAAGCAATATGCCAGCGATTCCCAGCGCGACAATGATGATGAAACCACCAAGCTTTTCGAAGAATTGCAACGCTTTTATTCGGAGCATGGCGAAAAGGCCGCCAAGATTCTGAAAAACCGCCTGTGAGTGAGCAGACTCATGGAGTGTGATAAGGATCGGCTTCTGCCGATCCTTTTTGATTTACGAGCATGCAGCAGTCGATCCGACAAGCAGCGGCCCGGCAGGTCGCCGGGCCGCTGGTTCGAATGATAGCTACGCGCCTGACGTCGTCGCTCAGCGCTTTGCCGTAGCACTCGAGTCTTCGTCGCGTTGCAGGTACTGCCGTAGCGTCTTGGGCATGTGTTCATCCAACCAGGCGGCCATGGCCAGCTCCTCTTCGAGGATTTCTTCGCAGACCCGCTTGGTTTCCATATCGCCGGCTTCCTCCGCCGTGGCAATCAGCACCTTATACGAGGAAATCTCCAGTTGCTCGAAGGTATAACTGGCGATACAGCCCTTGACGATCTCGTCGCCGCTGAACATGCCGCCAACTGCCTGTCCCATCGCCGACATTCTTCCGGTAGCGTCTTTCAAGGAAGACGAGCTTTCATCATAACGCGCGATACCCCCCTGTGTGTCAACCTCACTCTCTACGTGGTACTGGACCTGTAAAGCCGCTTCATCGTGGCCTGGATGGTCTCCCACAAGGAGAATGCCGCCTTGGCTCAGCAGCTCTTCCAGGAGGCCGTGGATCGCTACGGAATCCCGCAGGGAGCGCTGACGCTCCACCAGG
>NZ_JAIRBP010000078.1:0-1527 GCF_021151495.1 Halomonas sp. IOP_31
CGGCTAGTACTTCCCCTTGCCGGGCGTACAGGGGACTTTCACCCCCAAGTCATCCCGAGGCACCACCCTCGGGAACAGCGCCACTCAGGCGCTGCGCGCCATGCCTGGCGCACACGAAAAATGCGAGCTGCCCTGGTGCGGGCAGCTCGCATGATAGCGTGCAAGCGGGCGATACAGACCTGGCGCCATCCGTTGGTCAGCGGCACGCTGGCAAACGTCGGCTCCCCCTTCGCATGGGCCAGCGCTCACCGGACACGGCACAGCCAGCCCCCGGGCGCTGAAAGCGTCAGCGCCCCTGAGCGCCCCGGCGCAACCAGTCATGCACGAAGGCGAGCTTGCGGCGTGAGACATCCGACAGCACGAATGGATAGAGATCCGATAGCCCCATCGAGCGATTGACGTTGTTGATTCCCACGGCGAGCGACGCAGCGACATAGATCAGGCGTTCGGCATCGGGTTCCGCATACGGGTCCCAGCTGGGGCTCGGCAACTGGGGCGACGCCAGACCCGCCGCAACGAAGCTGTCGGCGATATCGGTCAGGTGCAGCAGGTGCGCCGTGGTCTCTGCCCAGTCCTCGTGGGGGTGGGCAGAAGCGTAGGTGGTCAAAAAGCGTTGCTCCCAGTCGGGCGGCGGGCCGTCATCGTAGTGATGCTGGAGTGCGGCCGGGTAATCCGCACGCTCGTCGCCGAACATGGCCCGAAAAGCGTCGAGAAAATCGCCGCGCAAGCTGAGCCGCCACCAGAGCATATGCGCTATTTCATGGCGCATATGGCCAATCATGGTTCGGTAGGGCTCTTTCAGCGCCTGTCGACGGGTCGTCCGCAGCACCGGGTCCGCCTCGGCCACGCTGATGGTCACCACGCCCTCGACATGCCCCATGGGCACCGGAGTCGGTCCTTCGGCGAGCATGTGAAAAGGGGACGCACGCCCGGATCCTCGGGCCGGAACCAGTGCCAGCGACCCAGATTATCGAGTACCCGGCGCTTGGCGGCCTCGGTCTGCGCCCAGTTGGGAATGGCATCGGGTATTTCAGGGTCCGGGGCAAGTGCGGTCATTGCACACGACTGGCAGAATGCGCCCTGCTCGGGAGCGATCCAGTTACAGCCGATCACCTCGCGATTGGCACAGAACGGTGGCGTGGGCAGGAAGGCCCGCGCCTGCGGGTCGTAAGCTACGGGCGTGCCATCGGCGGTGGCGAGGTTGTCGAACCACAGTGAGCCCGAGCCGACGGGGTTGGAAAAAACGCGCATATCAAAAATTCCGTAGCAGGGGCAGCAAGGTCGAAGGACAGATGTTAAGCATAGCTGCCTCCCGCTTTAAAGCGAATTGCAATTGTAACTATTCAGGTGGTTCTGAATTAGGGTCGCCAACCACCTGATTTCTCTGGCATAGTACGCACATCCGCCCACTACGCCATGCGGTGACATGACCATCAGCGACATCAACGTCGACGAGGCCCTGGAACGGGTCCGGCAGCAGCTCAAGGAAGACCGCACGGTCTCCCCGTCGCTGCGTGCCGCCATCGA
>NZ_JAIRBP010000079.1:0-1475 GCF_021151495.1 Halomonas sp. IOP_31
AGAACTGACGACGTGTGCGCTTCTCGAGCTTGGGATTCGGCGTGACCTGATGGTCGGGCAGCTCGGTTGGCGGTTTAGGCATGATACGGGCTCCTGAACCTCGGGCTCTGATAGTGAGCTTGACTCACTGAGCCGGTGTATGGATTCAGGTTGACACACAGGGATCTGGGGTCCCGGCGATCCTTTCAGCCGCGAGATCCCGGACGCGATCGGTTCGGGCCGCTTCGCATTCGTCAACCAGGGCGATTATCCCTTCTCCACGTGCCATGTCGACAACGTGGTGGAAGCGATACGCTTGACGCTGGACCACGGAACCGGTGGGTGGGCCTACTTTGTCAACGACCTCGAAACGACAACCTTTCGCGACTTCATCGCAAAGCTGGCGGCGTTGCAGGGCTTATCCATCGACAAGGTGCGCTCCATATCCTACCGCCTTGCGTTCACCCTCGGCCGGCTCATGGAAATAGGTGCTGCCTTGGTTCGATCCGATGATGATCCGCCGCTAACGCGCTCTATGATCCGAATGATTGGCCGCGAGATGACGACCAGCGATGCGGCCGCGCGCCGCGATCTGGGCTATGTCGACAAGGTTTCGCGTGCCGACGGATTGGCGACGTACCGCGTTTGAATCAAAAGAAGGTGCTTGAGAGCCATGCAACATAACTTAGGCGTTATGCTCTCTCTCAGCCTGCTCTGTCGGATAATAACGCTTGACGTCAATAACGCTCTGCGTTACCATTTCCCTATGATCATATCGTTCAAGTGTAAGGATACAGAGAAGCTGGCAAGCGGACGCCGAGTCAGACGCTTCGTCAACTTTGAGCGAGTTGCCCTGAGGAAAATTCGGCAACTCCAGGCTGCAAGCCAGTTGGATGATCTTAGAGTACCGCCCGGGAATATGTTGGAGCCATTGCCTGGTGATCGCCAGGGTCAACACAGCATCCGAATCAACAGGCAGTTCCGGGTTTGCTTCCGATGGACCAAGGCTGGTGCGGAAGACGTCGAAATTGTTGATTACCATTAGGAGGTAACTCATGCGCAACATTGAAGCTGTAACGCCAGGCGAGTTACTAAAAGAAGAATTCCTGGAGCCGATGGGGATTTCTCAATACCGCTTGGCCAAAGAGATTGGGGTGCCTGCTCAGAGGATCGGCCAGATTATTGCCGGAAAGCGTTCGATAACCGCCGACACGGACCTGCGACTTTGTCGCTTCTTTGGTTTGTTCAATGGCTACTGGTTGCGAGCTCAGACAGCCTACGACACTGAGATTGCGGAAGATGCCCTTGAAGAACAGTTGAAGAATATTCGTCCCTGGAGTGCTGTATCGGAAATCGGGCACAGGGCATAACCAACGGCTGCACAGTGCCTCCAATGACGCCCTGACCTGGTTGGCCCCGCATCCCAAGCGCGGCCAGGAGGCGATGGATGCCATCGGCGTATTGCCCTTCGTGTGTGGCGTGCTGGTGCATGATCA
>NZ_JAIRBP010000007.1:0-127994 GCF_021151495.1 Halomonas sp. IOP_31
CGGACCAGGGCCATGGCGGCCTGCTCGAACAGCAGGGTGAAGTCGCTCCCGGGACGCGCCCAGGGCACCTCGACACGTTTGATGCCATGTTCGGGACACTTGGCGCGGGGCACCCGAGCATTCAGGTAACAGTGATGCTGAAAGAAGTTCAGATGGCGCCAGGTCCTGGTGGTGAAGTCATGCGCAGGACAGGCCTTGCCGCACTCAGGGCAGGGGTAAAGACTACCTCGCTCGGCTTCGACATGGAGGTCCAGACGGTGAGGTGACACGGCAGTATCCAGGTGCTGATCCTTGAGAGTCCAAGGTGCTTCAAGGCCCAGGCCAAGGGTCAGAATCTGCGTACTGTTCATGTCCTGCCTCCTGTCCATGTGGAGGTCATATCCTGGCCCAGTTCAAGGGACGAATTCCACACCCAACGACGAAGAGCCATTCATCAAAGGAAGCTCTGCTTCTATCCTGCTATGACGACAGGTGGCATTCTCTGGCTCTAGGGGCTATTGACGTTTCACATGGGTAGCCAGAGGAACCCACATGCCATGGCCACCATGCTCTCGTAATTCCTCTTGAGCTTGTCATAGCGGAACGCCACTGCGCGGTAGTGTTTCAGCCGCGCAAAGGCGTTCTCGACCAGATGCCGATAGCGATACAACCCTTTATTCAGGTCGGCATTGCCCTTGATCGAGTTACGTTTCCTCGGGATCACCGGCCGGGCTCCCTGATCCTCGATCTGCTCACGGATGCGTTCGCTGTCATAGCCCTTGTCAGCCACAATTGCCTCGCCAGAGGGCAACTGGGCTATCAGGCAGGGGGCTTCGGTACTGTCATTGACGTTGCCTCCCGTCAGCCTGAAGGCGACAGGTAAGCCATGGGCATCAACGGCCAGATGAATCTTGCTCGTGTGGCCCGCGCGGCTTCTGCCAATGGCTTCAGGCTGACTGCTGGCAGCGCCGGCACTGTGCTGGTGAGCCTTGACGTAGGTCCCATCGATAAACATCCACTCGAAATCGGGCTCCTCGACCAGGGCGTTGAATAGCCTGAGCAGTTTGCCTGCCGCCGACCAGGCATTGAAGCGCTTGTAGACCGAGTTCCAATGTCCAAAGGTGCGAGGCAGGTCCCGCCATGGGCAGCCCACACGCATCCGATAAAGGATGCCCTCCACCGTCATTCGTAGATCGGGCTTGCGGTAGATGGCCTGCTGAACCAGAATTTTCTCCAGCTTCGACCAGAGCTCGTCACTGAGCATCAATCGGGGCATTGCAGACTCGCAGAGTGTCGGTGTGGGAACCTCAATTCTGCGGGTCTGCTCTTATTCAGCAACGCCTCTCTCGTGAAACGTCAACAGCCCCTAGGCGACGCTGATCAGCTCGTACTTCTTCAGCAGCTGATCGCGGGTCTCGCTGCGCGTCGGGTCAAGCGGGATGCAGTCTACCGGGCATACCTGCTGGCACTGGGGCTCGTCGAAGTGACCGACGCATTCGGTGCACAGGTTGGGGTCGATGACATAGATCTCTTCGCCGGCCGAGATGGCGTCGTTGGGGCACTCGGGTTCGCAGACGTCGCAGTTGATGCATTCGTCGGTGATCATCAGGGCCATGGTTCATGTCCTCGCTGGGTAAAGAGGGATCCTCACTGGCCTGGATTTTGCGCGCTAAAGCTCCGTCCGACGGAGCCCGGGTCGCAATGGAAGTGTTCGCGCAGCGCAGCGGCGACGCGGGGATGCACGAGTCCGCTGATGTCGCCTCCCAGGCGTGCGATCTCTCGCACTATGGTGGCAGAAATGTAGGAATTTTCGACCGCCGGGGTCAGAAACAGGCTTTCGACATGGGGCGCCTGGGCGCGGTTCATGTTGGCCAGTTGCAATTCGTACTCGAAGTCGGAGACGGCGCGTAGCCCGCGCAGCACGATGCGCGCCCCCTGCTGGTCGAGCAGTTCGGTGAGCAGGCCGCTGAAGCCGACGACATTCACGTTGTCGAGTTCGTCGACCACGTCGCGGGCCAGCGCCACGCGGGTGTCGAGATCCAGCGCCGGGCGCTTGCCGGGGCTCGCCGCCACGGCGATTACCACCTTGTCGAAGATCCGCGCGGCGCGCTCGATCAGATCGAAGTGACCGTTGGTGATGGGGTCGAAGGTGCCGGGGTAGATAACGATGTTCATGGGCGGTCCTGTTCGAAGCGGGCGCGAAGTCACTCGTCGTCGAGGCGCCCGTAGGGGTTGTCCACGGTCAGCGAGACCGGCCGGGCATAGCCCGGAATACGGATGCCGTCGGCCTCGACCGTGAGCTCGGGGCCCTCCAGCACGCCCTCGCCGAAACGATAGATGACCGAGAACTCGCCGGTATCGGCACGCCGGTCGTAGGCTGCGCTGGCGGCGAGAACCGCTTCGCGGCGCTGCTTCCAGGCGTCGACCGCGGCCTGGCCGTGACGCTGCGCCAGCAGCCGCTCGGTGACCGCCGGCGACAGTACCAGGCCGGTGGCGTTGTTGCCGCCGAAGCCCTTGGCATTGATGAAGGCGGCATCGGCCTGGAAGGCCAGCGGCTCGCGGAACAGCCGCAACCGCTCGGCGTGCACGTCGTCGGCGATCGCCTCGAGGGTGGGAATGCCCGGTACCAGGCCATGAGCGAAGCTGCCCAGCGCACTGGTCAGCTGATCGCCCGCGGCGCTGCCCTGGGAGTGACCGACGAACGCCTTGAGCCCGGCCACCGGCCACTCCTCGATGCCGTTGGCGCGGGCCACGGCGTCGAGCACGTGGGATTCGGTGGTGCGATTCTTGGGCGTGCTGGTGGCGTGGGCGTGGACGAAGCTTCTTTCGCGTACCGCGCGTTCGCCGAGGATCTCGCGAGCCAGGCTCACCGCCTTGCCCAGGGTGATGTAATTGCCGATGCCCGGCGCCGAGATCGAGCGCTTCCAGCCGTCGGCGTTGACGAACACCCCCGGCGCCGAGCCGAGGATCTGGGCGCCGGTCTCGAGCGCCAGGCGGTCGTCCATCAGCAGCACGAACTGGCTGGCCTCGGCGATGGTGAAACCGCAGTTGCGGGCGAACGGCCGGCAGGCGCGCTGATAGTCGCTGTCGGTGAGCAGGCTCAGCGCATCGAGCGCCTTGAGGCTGTCGTCGTCGGCCAGCGCGCCCATGCTGCGAAAGCCCTCGACGATCTCGGGGGTGATCGGCGCATCGCTGGTGCCGACCATCACCACCCGGCGCGCACCGCTGCGGATGTCCTCGATGCCCAGTCGCAGGTTGTACAGGAAGCTCGCGCAGGCGCCCTGAATCGCCCCGGTGGCGCCGACGCTGCCCAGTACGTAGGCATTGAGAAAATCCGCCGGCATCTGGCCGTAACCCAGCGGCATCTGCTTGGAGGTGGCACGGTTGCCGGAGACGAAGCTCTTGAGCAGCCCGCCCCAGCCGGGTTCGTCGAGCTGGCCGATGGAATTGCCGGCGTAGACGGCGACCTGGTCGGGGTCGAGGCGATCGTGCAGCGCCTGCCAGTCCAGGCCGCTCTGGCCCAGGCAATCGCTGGCGCCGAACACCGCCATCGACAGCCCGCGCGGGTGATGCACGCTGCGATACAGCCGGCCGGGCTCGAAACCGTATGGCAGCCGGCCGGCGGCGCGCACCTGCGCCTGGCGGCGCTCCGGCAGCAGCACGTCGAGCACCCCGGCCGGGACGCTGACCTCGACCTGGCGACCGTCGATGTCGCGGACCTGCCAGGTCTCGGGCAACGGGTCGGGCAACTGACGGCGACGCACCTGGAAGGTCAGCGGTCGCTCTAAGTGCATCTGCGTCGGGCGATTGGCGGGGATGCCGTCGGCGTTGAAGGCGGCGTCCTCGTTGCGGCGGATCAGGGTATGATCGAGTACCCGCTGGCGCACCTGGCTGACCAGCTCGCCGGCGGCGATCGACTCACCGTGGATGTCCTGCCAGCCGCCGTCCGGCTGACGGCTGATCAGCTGCATCATGGCGGCCAGGCCGATCAGCGTACGTTCCTGCTCCTCGACGGGCAGGGCATCGAGCACCGTGCGCCGAAACGCCTGGTGTCCGGAGGTCCTGCCGGCGGCATTGACACCGCCCATGCCGACAATCACCGGTAACTGTGACAAGCCGCGTCCCTCGTTGTGCTGTGAGTCTACGAGTCCTGTTGCTGTCTGGCCTCGCGCAGCGCAGGAGCGATGGCGGGCCGGCAGAACGGCGGGGCATCTGGGTGCCCTGATGTTCGAGTCTGGGGCGCGATGATAGCACCTGCCTCGCAGCCCCGTCATGCTGGCCGGGCCAAGTGATGGGACACTTCGCGGGTCGATGCCGCGCCCGCGATCAAACGCATGTTTGAAAACAGCTGCATTCCGGCTTACGCTAAAACGGCTGTTTGAGTCAGACGAGTTGAAGTGGGTATTGGCGCGCCCGAGGGTGCGCCGTTTTTTGCTAGACTAGCCGCTCTTCGATTCGTTCCGCCGAGCGCGCCAATCCTGACATGCATGCTTCTTCCCGTTCCGTTACCAGCAACCAGTCCGCTCCCCACGACGACCTGGCGCGGCGCGTCACGCGTGCGCTGAACCACCCGCTGCGCAAGCCGGTCGCCGAGCACACCCGCCGGGCCTTTGCCGAGGCCCGGCGCTGGCTGGCGGACCAGTCGCGCCCGCTGGTGCTCGACGCCGGTTGCGGAGTGGGGCTGTCGACCCGCCAGCTGGCCGCTCGCCACCCCGAACATGCGGTGATCGGTATCGACCGCAGCGCCGACCGGCTGGGGCGCGATCACGGCCCGCTGCCCGCCAACGCGTTGCTGGTACGCGCCGATCTGGTGGATTTCTGGCGCCTGGCGCTGGCTGCCGACTGGCAGCCGACACACCACTATTTGCTGTATCCCAATCCCTATCCCAAGGCGTCGCACCTCAAGCTGCGCTGGCACGGCCATCCGGTGTTTCCGGCGCTGCTCGCGCTGGGCGGGCGGCTCGAGGTGCGCTCCAACTGGCGGCTGTATCTCGACGAGTTCGCCCTGGCTACGCATCAGGCCAGCGGTCAGCGGCCCACGGTCGTCGAGCACGATTCGCAGGGCGCCTTCCTGACCCCCTTCGAGCGCAAGTACGTCGCCAGCGGTCAGACGGTGTGGCGGCTCACCGTCACGTTGCCCCATGCTCCCGCGCTGATGCCCGCCGTCGCGGAGGACTAGCGGCACAGTCGCGCGCTGAGTTCGCGCTCCAGCCAGCGGGCGATCGGCCCCTGCCCGGCGGCGCGGCGGCGCACCAGTTCCACGCCGACGCTGGCCGGCTCGGGCAGCTCGCTGATCATTAAGCGGCTGACCAGCGAGCGGTACATCGGATAGGTGGCGATGTGTTCGGGCACCAGCGCCCAGCCGATGCCCTGGCTGACCAGCTCGGCGATCGCGTAGTAGCTGTTGAGCTGCCAGACCCGTGGCGACAGCCGCGCTGGATGCTGGCCGCCCAGCGGAGTGCCGCCCAGCGGCGAGGCGACCACCAGTTGGCGATGGCGGCTGAGCGTCGACAGGCGCACCTCGCGCTCGCCGGCCAGCGGGTGATCGGCGGCGACGATCGCGGTCTGCGAGAGGCGCGCGATCTGGCGCACGCTGAGCGCTTCGGGCAGCGTCGGCTGGCTGAACAGCACGCCCAGGTCGGCGGTGCCGTCGGCAACCCAACTGGGGATGTCGTCCTGCGCGCCGTTGAGCAGCGACAGCTCCAGCGCCGGCCAGCGCTCGGCGAGCACCGTCAGCGTATCCATCAACGGCGGATAGGGCAGCGCCTCGTCGACGGCCAGGGTCAGCCGCGATTCCTCGCCGCTCGCCAGGGCATTGGCGCGGGCCGCGAGCTGGTCGCACTGGCGCAGGATCTCGCGCGCTTCGAGCACCACCGCCTCGCCCTCGGCAGTGAGCACCGGCGTGCGGCGTCGCCGGTCGAACAGCGTCAGGCCAAGATCGAGTTCGAGATGAGCGATCGCCGTGCTGACCGCCGACTGGGCCTTGCCCAGGCGGCGTGCGGCGGCCGAGAACGAGCCTGAGTCGGCCGCCGCCAGCAGGCAGCCGAGCTGGTCGAGATTCCATTGCATGATCTATCTGTTTTCCTGATAGGTATTAACTCGAATCCATCAAGATACTACCTAGAATGCGGGTCGACCATGACATGTTCGAGAGGATGGCGATGCGTAGCTGGAGAGAGCGCGTGTTGCATACCACGCTGTTCGAGGCCGGCGGGCTGGTGCTGGTCACGCCGCTGGCGAGCTGGCTGACCGGTCACGGGATCGGCCGGCTGGGCCTGCTGACCGTGTCTCTGGCGACCTTCGCCATGCTCTGGAATCTGCTCTGGAACCGGCTGTTCGATCGTTGGGTGCCGACCCGTCGGCGCAACCTGGTCCAGCGCGTCGCCCAGGCGCTGGGCTTCGAACTTGGCCTGCTGGTAATGACCCTGCCCGTGGTCGCCTGGTGGCTGGGCATCGGCCTGATCGAGGCGTTCTGGCTCGATCTTGGGTTCATGCTGTTCTTCCTGGGCTACGCATTGATCTTCAACAGCGCCTTCGATGGCATCGTGCAGCGCCGCTTGGCAAGGAGGAACAACTGATGGCCTACGTGTATCTGTGTCTGGCGATCGTCGCCGAAGTGCTGGGTACCAGCGCGCTCAAGGCCTCGCAGGAGTTCTCCCGGCTGTGGCCGAGCGTCGGGGTGGTGATCGGCTACGGGCTGGCGTTCTACTGGCTGACGCTGGTGCTGCGTACCTTGCCGGTGGGCATCGCCTACGCCGTGTGGGCGGGGCTGGGCATCGTGCTGGTGACGCTGATCGGCGTGGTATGGTTCGGCGAGAAGCTCGACTGGCCGGCGGTGGCGGGCCTGGCGATGATCATCGCCGGCGTGACGGTGATCCAGCTGTTCTCGAGCGTCTCGGCACACTGATCCATGCCTGACACTCTTCGGCTAGCCTCGGCGGCCTGCTAGGCTAGGGCGCTTTCGCCAACCGAGGGTCTCCCATGCTTCGCCCGCTCGCCGCCGTGCTGCTGTCGCTGACCTTGCTGGGTACCGCCTCGCCCGGCCTGGCCGCCGGCTTCGATTATGTCGCCCGACTCGCCGATAGCGGCTTTCGCATCAGCGCCAAGGCGCAACTGCTTGACAGCGGCGCGGTGCTCGGCGAAATCGACCCGCAGCGTCAGCTTTCGCCGGCCTCGGTGTCCAAGCTGTACATCGCTGCCGCCGCGCTGGATCGCTGGGGGCCGCAGTACCGCTTCACCACGCGGCTGGTATCGACCGGCGAGCTCGATGCACAAGGCGTCCTGAAGGGCGATCTGGTCTTCGAGGGCGGCGGCGACCCGGCGCTGACCTCAGAAGATCTGTGGCGGCTGATTCAGCGCCTGCGCCTGCAGGGCGTGAGCGCGGTCGACGGCCAGCTGGTGATCAGCCAGTGGCGCTTCGGTCCGGTGAAATGCCGGAGCACCGATCGCTGCCAGACCCGGACGCGCACCGATAACGCCTACAGCGCGCTGCTGTCCTCGGCGGCGGTGAATTACGCCAACTGGTGTCTCGATGTGCTGCCCGGTGGCCGTCCGGGCGATGAAGCACGCATCCTGAGCTGCGATACCGTCGAGCCCACCACCCGCATCGACAATAACGTCGCCACCGTGGCCCGCGGTGGCGACACCCGGCTGGCCGCCGAGCGAATTACCGACGCGCGTGGCGACGTGCTGGCGATCCGCGGGCAGATCGCCCTGAAAAGCTACCCGCGGGCGGTCTATCTCGCCAGTTCCGACCCCGCCCGGCAGACCGCCCAGACGCTGCTGGCGATGCTCGAGCGGGCCGGCGTAACGGTCAGCGGCGGCAGTGCGACCAGTCACACCCGGCCGCCCGACAATGCTCGGCAGCTGGCCGCGGTGGACGGCAAGCCACTGCAGGAGCTGCTGACGCGCACGCTCAATTATTCCAACAACTTCATGGCCGATACCCTGAGCCTGGACCTGGCCGATACCGCGCGGGCGAGCCTGGCCGAGGGTGGCGAGGCGATCGAGTCGTTTGTCGACGGCGTGCCCGGTCATGGGCCGATAAACCTGCTCAGCGGCAGCGGCCTGACCACCGAGAATCGCACCTCGGCCCAGGGCGTCAATGCCCTGCTCGAGGCGATGTATCAGCGCCCGGCGCTGTTCCCGACCTTCGTCGCCGGGCTACAGCTGCCGGAAAACGGCCCGATGCGCTTCATTCGCCGCGGCGATCCGCTGTTCCAGAGCCGGGTGATGCTCAAAACCGGGACGCTCAATCAGCCCTACTCGGTACGCTCGATCGGTGGGTACTTTCGCACTCTGGAGGGACGCTGGGGATCGTTCAGCGTACTGGTCAACGGCACCGCGCAGACGCCGTACCTGTCCTGGTCGCAGGTCCTCGATCCGCTCTCCAAGGACCTGGCGGCGATGATCCGCGCCTACTGAGCGTGCGCATGCGGCGATGTCAGCCGGCGAGTGACGTAGAATGAGGGCATGCTGTACTACCGCGCCGTCACCACGACCAAGGAAGCCCCATGACGCAGATGCACTGGGAGCGACTGCTCGATCCGCAGCGTCTCAACGACAAGCCGCGCGCCGCGCGCGGCGAGATCGGCCGCAGCCCGTTCCACAAGGATCACGATCGGATCGTCTTCGCCGGCTCGTTCCGGCGCCTCGGGCGCAAGACCCAGGTGCATCCGTTGACCGACAACGATCATATCCACACCCGCCTGACCCATTCGCTGGAGGTCGGCTGCGTGGGCCGCAGCCTGGGCATGATCGTCGGCGAGAAACTCTCCCACCGGCTGCCGGAGTGGATCACCCCGGCCGACCTGGGAGTGATCGTCCAGGCCGCCTGCCTGGGGCACGACATCGGCAACCCGCCGTTCGGTCATGCCGGCGAGTACGCCATCCGCGACTGGTTCAAGCGCGCCGGGAGCGACGGCAGCGGCCTGCTCGAGGGGCTATCGGAGACCCAGCGCGAAGACCTTTTGACCTACGAGGGCAACGCCCAGGGCTTTCGCATCGTCACCCAGGTCGAATACAACCAGTTCCGCGGCGGCATGCGCCTGACCGCGGCGACGCTGGGCACCATGCTCAAGTATCCCTGGACGGTCGAGCACGGCGGCCGCGCCGGCAAGTTCGGCGCCTATCAGTCGGAAAAGGCCCAGCTCGCCGAGGTGGCCGAGTGCCTGGGACTCAAGCAGCGCGATGACTGGGCCTGGTGCCGGCATCCCTTGGCCTACCTGGTCGAAGCCGCCGACGACATCTGCTATGCGCTGCTCGATCTCGAGGATGGCCTGGAGATGGGCATCCTGCGCTTCGACGAAGTCGCCGGCGTGCTGACCCAGATTGCCGGTGGCGAGCCGGCCGAGTATCCCGCGATGCGTGCCGCCGGCGTCTCCCAGCGGCGTTGCATCGCCGCGCTGCGCGGCGCGGCGATGGAGCGCGCGGTCAACGATGTCGGCGAGGTGTTCGTGCAGCACGAGGCCGCACTGCTCAGCGGCGCGCTGCAGGACGACCTGCTCGAACTCTGCCATCCGGATCTGGGCTGGGGGGTCACCTCGGCCAAGCAGCTGGCCCGGGAGCGGATCTTTCAGAACGAGCGCAAGGCCAAGCTCGAGATCGGCGCCTACACCACGCTGGGCATTCTGCTCGAGGCGTTCATCGGCGCCGCCCACGAACTTCATCATCATGGCAGCTCGACCTTCAAGCATCAGCGCGTGCTGGCCTTGATCGGCGAGAACACGCCCAGGCCCAGCTGGACGCTCTATGACAGCTATCGTCGGATGCTCGATTTCATCGGCGGCATGACCGACCACTACGCCGTGGATCTGGCCCAGGAGATGGGCGGACGTCTGAAGGGTGACTGATTCTCCAGGAGCCTGCCGGATTTGGCGCTGACCTGCTGCGACAAAGCCATTGAATTATTTGCTAAGTGCCAAGGGCGCCCCACACCAATCGGAATACGAATTTGGAAACATGAACCGACTCATCTCTTTCGTCGAATCCAATCTTGTATGGTTTGTCATTGCCGTAGCCGGGTTGGGATTGACAGTTCCGGAAACCGGGAAATTCCTTGAACCTTCCATCGGGCCATTACTTGCGTTGCTGATGCTTATTATCAGCCTGACCTTCGACGCGCATGACGTGCGAATAGTCCTTCGTAAACCGTCACGACAGTTTTTGGCACTGGGCCTGGTCTATGGACCTATGTCGATTGCCGGATGGCTGACGGGCCGCCTGTTCTTTGGAAGCGGTCCGTTGGCCGCAGGCCAAACCTTGCTTGGCACACTGCCAACGGATGTCTCCTCTCCTCTTCTGGTGCTGATGGCGCGGGGCAATGTTGCCCTGGCCGCCGTTTTCAACGCAGTCAACACGGCGTTGTCTCCGTTCATCGTTCCTTTCCTGTTTCTATGGCTGACAGGCATACAATTGGAAGTTCCCCTTGGCTCGATTATCCTTGAACTGGTGTTGATCGTTCTCGTTCCTACCGTCCTGGGTGTGAGCTTGCGTACAGGGTTCCCATGTTTCTTTGCTCGGCATGATTCGGCTTATGCGGGGCTTGGATCAATTATATATCTACTGATACTGCTCGCTGTGGTAGGCCCGAACGCAAAAACCATCATTGGTTATGGTTGGTACGCTCTTGTGATTGCCGGGGCGGCCTTGTGCCTCAACCTGACCGGTTACTTGGTAGGGATGGTCTCGCGACTGCTAACCACTGATCGCAAAGAGGTGATCACCTATCTCTTTACCGTGAGTAAAAAGGAGTTCAGCATTGCTGCCGCTTTTGTGGCTGCATCCGGCCTGCCATCGGAAATAGCGATTCCAGCGGCTTTTTTTGCAGTGATTCAGATGATCACCTCACCCATTGCGGCCAAGATTCTTGCACGAGGCTAGACATGATGTTTTGACCTGCCCGTCCTCAACGATCGTGGGTTAGTGTTGGGGACGGACATCCATCAACAGCAGAGCCACATTGAGGAGGGTCTCGTGCTCCAGGTGCTGACTCATCGTATCTACCGCCATCTGTTTCTGGCTCAGGTTACCGCCCTCGTCGGCACTGGCCTGACGACCGTCGCCCTGGCGCTGCTTGCCCACGACCTGGCAGGCGGGCAGGCAGGGATCGTGCTGGGTACGGCCCTGGCGATCAAGATGGTGGCCTATGTGGGGATCGCGCCAGTGGCCGGGGCTTACGCCTCGCGTCTGCCTCGTCGCGTCCTGCTGGTCGCTCTGGATCTGCTACGCGCGTCTGTGGTTTTCGCGCTGCCCTTCGTCACCGAAGTGTGGCAGATCTATGTGCTGATTTTTCTGCTCAATGCCGCCTCGGCGGGGTTTACGCCAGCCTTTCAGGCGACGATTCCAGACATCCTTGAGGACGAGGGGCAGTACACCCGGGCGTTGTCGTTGTCGCGTCTCGCCTATGATCTCGAGAATCTGCTCAGTCCCATGGCCGCCGCGGCGTTGCTGGTGGTGATGAGTTTCGATGTGCTGTTCCTGCTCAATGGCCTGGCCTTCCTGGTCTCGGCCGGCCTGGTCGTCTCGGTAGTGCTACCTTCATCTCAGACCGTGGACGAGGCGACGAGTGTCTGGCGCCGGATCTCCCACGGCATGGGTATCTATCTGAAAACACCGCGGCTGCGTGGGCTGCTAGCCCTGAACATGGTGGTCTCGGCCGCCGGGTCAATGCAGATCGTCAACACCGTGGTCTACGTCCGCTCTGCCCTGGGCATGGGCGAGCAGGCCGTAGCCATGGCCTTCGCGGCGGTCGGAGGCGGCTCGATGCTGGTGGCCCTGCTGCTGCCGAAAATCATGGACCATGCGCGCGAACGCCTGCTCATGCTTGCGGGCGGCGTCCTGATGACGCTAAGCCTCTTTATGGGGCTGCTGGCCCCGGGGTTCGTGGGGCTGCTGGGGCTGTGGTTCTTGCTGGGCGTCGGCGCCTCGCTGGTCATGACGCCCACCGGGCGCTTACTCAAACAATCGTGCCAGCCTGAGGACCGTCCGGCGCTATTTGCCGCCCAGTTCTCGCTATCGCACGGCTGTTGGCTGCTGGCCTATCCGCTGGCCGGCTGGTTCGGGGCGCAGGCGGGGCTGATCGAGACCTTCGCCCTGCTGGGGACGATCGCGCTGGTATCGACGGTGCTGGCGTCCCGCGTCTGGCCGTCACGGGATCCGGTGGCTCTCGAGCATGATCACGCGCCTGTCGAGCACACCCACCGGCATTACCATGACGAGCACCACCAGCATGAACATGAGGGCTGGGAGGGGCCGGAACCCCACCGTCACCCCCATCTTCACCCGCAAGGTCGGCATCGTCATGTCTTCGTAATCGATCGTCATCATCTGGCGTGGCCTAGATAATGAGCGATAGCGCGTTTCGGAACCGTATACACGGCGGCCATGAGAAAACGCCGCATGACCGCAATGCCAGATAACATCTATACCTACCTACCTACCTACCTACCTACCTACCTACCTACCTACCTGACTGTCAGATGCTTGGATACCAATCCAGCGATGGAGAAGCGCACTTGCAGTTCGCCGCGCCTGAACCTGGATGCAGTTGGTCCTCGAGGTCGAGGCCTCTATTTTTCCACCGCCATGGATCTGGTCGCGACGGTCAATGCCAGCGCCCTGCAGTTGGTTTGTGGTGGGCGCGTCGGATCAACGCCCGGGCCACGTCGCCGTGCACAGCATCGCCGAACGCGCCGAGCCGCGCCTCGGCGAGCAGTTGTGCCAGCCCCTCGCC
This sequence comes from Halomonas sp. IOP_31, assembly GCF_021151495.1. NCBI lineage: Bacteria > Pseudomonadati > Pseudomonadota > Gammaproteobacteria > Oceanospirillales > Halomonadaceae > Halomonas > Halomonas sp. IOP_31. The sequence continues at coordinate 12,713 of NZ_JAIRBP010000007.1, forward strand.
ACTGACTACCAGCACATCGTTCGGGGCCTGATCGCTGTCGATCTGCCAGCCGGGCAGCACCAGCACCCCGCGCACCGGCACGTTCAAGCCGCACTCTCGAGCCAGCCAATGGCGCATCCAGCCGGCGGCTTGGCGGGTCTTGCGCAGCGGTTCGCGCTCGCTCCAGCCAGGAAAGCGCAGGCGCTGGCCTTCCACAGCCACCTGGTCCTGGGGGCGGCCGGCGGCGTCCAGCGGATGCGTCCTCGCGCGGGTCTCGACCACGAACACGCCGTAGGGCGTCAGCGCCACATGGTCGATGGTGAAGGTGTCGCTGGGGATGTCGTGGAAGACGAAAAACGGATGGCTCTCGGGGCGGATCAACCGCTCTAACTCCTGACCCACCGCCAGCTCACAGGCCAGCCCCAGCTTAAGCCGGCGAATGCGCTGGAAGTCGCGCATCAGCAAGAAGCAGAACAGTAGCACCAACGCTGAGCAGAGCAGCCCGTAGAGCGCCCATTCGAACCAGATCTGCTTGTCGGCGAAGAGCATGCGGCCCATGCCGTAGGTCAACGGGGCGAGGATCACGATCGGCCCCAGTGCGCCGTTCAAGAACAGGCTGGTGAAGGCGCGATCGAGGCGATCGCGCAGCGCCTGGCCCGGTTCGCGCAGTGGATGGGCGTCGAACGGCGAGTGGACACGAGCGTCGTGCAGGTTGCGCAGCGCCATCACGATACCCGCAGTGGCGCCGAGCGGCGTCAGGAAAATCAGTGGTAACAGGTATTCCAGCCAGGCCATCTCATGTTCATCCTTGCCGCGAGGGTGTGCACGAAGCGCTCATTCTAGCCAAGCGGCCCGTCGCTCACCATGCGCCAACCGGCGCGATTCAAGCCGAACGGGTGATCGGCGTGTAGGCGACCACCCGGTTGCGACCCTGGGTCTTGGCGCTGTAGAGCGCCTGGTCGGCGTGGCACAGCCAGTCATGGTAGTCGTTCATGGCGTCGGTCGCTTCGGCCAGTCCGATACTCAGCGTGCAGGGCAGCAGAGTCTCGCCCTGGACCTCGCGACGCGCAAAGCGTTCGCGCAGCGCGTCGAGCTGCGCCAGGGCCTGGTCGATGGGCGTGTCGGGGAGCAGCACGCCGAACTCTTCGCCGCCGTAACGGCCGACCAGCGCCTGGTCGCCCAGTGTCTCGCGCAGGAAGGCCGCGGCGCGTCGCAGGGTCTGGTCGCCCATGGCATGGCCGAAGGTGTCGTTGATCTGCTTGAAATGGTCGAGGGCGATGAGCGCCAGGGTGATCGGGGGACATTCTGCGGTGAAGTGGCGCTCGGCCAGGACTTCCCAGTGGCGGCGATTATACAGCCCGGTGAGGCCGTCGGTTCGGCTGAACCGGGTCAGCAGGCGTTTCTGCTCGACCAGCGCCTTGGCCTGGCGGTAGACGATCTGGCCGATCGTCAGCGGGTAGATAATCAGCAGCGGCAGACTGGCGAACAACGAAAGCGGCGAAGGCACCAGCGTGAAGGCCGGCACGTCGAGCGCCAGCCAGCCGACGGTCGCACCGGCCCCCAGCGCGATCAGCCCGCGCGCGAGCATGCGCAGCCCGCCGACGGCGATATTGTTGAAGCACAACAGCGTGGCGAAAACCGCGCCGGGGAGTACGCTGAAGCCCATCGCCGCGATCCAGACGCCGCCGAGCAGGGTGTCCAGTAGCAGCAGGCGACGTTCGTGGGTGTGCGGTTCGCGGCTGCGTGCGGTCCACCAGCGAGCGATGTGCGGCCAGGCCAGGCCGTTGATCGCCAGCAGCGTCCACAGCGGCCAGCCGGCGGCGGTTTCGTAAAGTGTTGCGGCGACACACAGCGACCCCAGCCCCAGGCCGATGATGCGAGGCAGGTAGGCGCGCCGGGAGAGGGCGAGGCGCGGATCGCGGCGGAGTGTGGCGGCGGCGGCAGACATGCGGCGTTACGGTCCTGATGCTGGCCACCCGGGCCGGGTGTGTGAGACGTTTTACCTTGGCGCAAAACCCGACTGGCGACTAGTGGAAAGTTTCATGACGACGATCAACGATATTCGCCCGACGCCCGGGCCCGGGCCCGCATCGGGTGGGCCGGGCAGCGCCGCGGCGCAGGCCGCGTTCCAGGCCTTGCAGGCGTTCGCCGAGCGCTATCCGCGGCTGATGGTACTGACCGGCGCCGGGGTGAGTACCGACTGCGGCATTCCCGATTACCGCGATGCGATGGGCGCCTGGAAGCGTTCGCCGCCGGTCCGGCACCAGGCGTTCATGGCCAGCGCGGCGACCCGTCAGCGCTACTGGGCGCGCAGCCTGATCGGCTTTCGCGCCATCGAGGTCGCTCGCCCGGGCCCGGCGCATCGCGCTCTGGCGCGGCTCGAGGCGCTCGGCCACGTCACCGCGCTGGTCACCCAGAATGTCGATGGGCTGCACCAGCGCGCCGGCTCGCGGCGGGTCATCGACCTGCACGGGCGCGCCGAGATCGTGCGCTGCATGGGCTGCGGCGCCAGCCGCATGCGTCATGCGCTGCATCGCGAGCTGGCCGAGCGTAATCCCGACTGGCTCAAGCTCGACGCAGCGGCCGGCCCGGATGGCGACGCCGATCTCGACGGCCTGGACTTCTCGCGCTTTGAAATCCTCGACTGCACGCGCTGCGGCGAAGGCATCTGGAAGCCTGACGTGGTGTTCTTCGGCGACAACGTGCCGCGCACCCGGGTCGATGCCGCCTTCGCGGCGCTGGCCGAGGCCGATGCGCTGCTGGTCGCCGGTTCGTCGCTGATGGTCTACTCGGGGTTTCGCTTCGCTCGCCAGGCGGCACGCGACGGCAAGCCGATCGCCTGCATCAATCGTGGCCACACCCGTGGCGACCTGCTCTACTCCCTCAAGCTTGACGCGGCGACGGGCGAGACGCTGACGGCACTGGCCGAGGCGCTCGGCTGAGACGACGTCGCGATGCTAAAACGTCTTCCTGTACACGCTGTGATCGGCTATTCGACCGATGCAAGAAAGCCCAGCATCGCCCAGCCCGAGCTTTGCGTGGACGCACGCGCATTTCAGCGTGTCGGCGGCGCCATGAACTCCGGGCCCACCGGGTCGCTGACGTGTTTGGCGAGGAGCCGATCGATCTCGGCCAGGTCGTCGGCGTTGAGCTTCCAGCCGTCGATGGCATCGAGCGGCTCCATCTGGTCGGGACGTCGGCCACCCCACAGCGCGATGCCGTTGGCATGGCCGTCGAGCAGCCAGCGCACGGCAAGTTCCAGCACGTGCTTGCCGTGGCGCTCCCGGGCGAAACGCTCGAGGGCATCCACCGCGGCCAGGTACTGAGCGTATCGCGGCTCCTGGAACTTGGGGTCGTTATTGCGCAGGTCGTCGCCGTTGAACTGAGTGTCGCGGCGCATCTTGCCGCTGAGCAGGCCGCGGCACAGCGCACCGTAGGTCAGCATGGTCAGCCCCTCGCGCTCGGCGTAAGGGATTATGTCGTGTTCGGCGTCGCGCTCGAACAGATTGAGCGGCGGCTGCACGCTGTGCAGCGGGGCGACTCCGCTGAAGGCCCGGCACTGCTCGACGGTGAAGTTGCTGACACCGATGGCGCGGATCTTGCCGTCTCGGTAGAGCCGCTGCATGGCGCTGGCGGTTTCCTCCATCGGCACCTGGGGGTCGGGCCAGTGGATCTGGTACAGATCGATCGTCTCGGTGCCCAGCCGACGCAGCGAATCCTCGACTTCCCGCTCGAGGCGCGGCGCGGTGGCGTTGCGCACCAGTCCCTCGATGCCTTCGCCCCATTCGAGGCCGGCCTTGCTGGCGATCACCAGCTCGTCGCGCTGGCCATATTCGGCGAGTGCCTTGCCGACGACTTCCTCGGAGTGACCGTAGCCGTAGGCCGGGGCGGTGTCGATCAGATTGATGCCGCGATCCAGCGCGGCGTGAATGGTACGGATCGCCTGGGCGTCGTCACTGCCGCCCCACATCTTGCCGCCGATCGCCCAGGTGCCCAGGCCGATGCGCGAGGCGGACAGGCCGGTATCGCCGATCTTGAGGGTTTCCATGGGAACGCTCCCTGTTGTGGTGAGTGGATGGCCCTTAGGCTGGCCGGTTAGCGTCGGCTTGGCAAGTCGCCGGCGCGTGTCGGATTCAGGGCCGGCTGGCGGCGACCGGTTCGACGGGCACCTCGACCGGGCCAGTCGCGGCGTTGCCGGTGAGAACCGCGACCGGTTCGGGCGAGGCGTAGAGCAGCCGGCCGTCGGCGCGGATCTCGGCGCGCAGCCGGTAATCGCCACCGGCGCCGACGGCGTTGGCGTCATAGCGCAGTATCACGGGAATCGGCCCGCGGCCCAGGCGCGTGTAATTGCCAGTGGCGATCACTCCGCCGCTCGCCGAGCCTTCACGCAGGGTGACGCTGAGCTCGGCGTTGCGCGGCAGTTCGAGCGGGGCATCGGCGACGACGCGCGCCTCGAGATTGGCGAGGCGCGGGGTCAGCGCACAGCCGCCGAGAGCGAGCAGGACAAGCAGCGCCAAGGCCAGTCGCAGTGGTCGTGGCAGGCCGGGGTGGCGGGTCATAACGGCTCCTGATGCAGTGGGGAATGACATGAAGGGGCGCCGGCAGCGCTAACCCGCGCTCAGCCGCCGGCCAACTTGACCGTGTAGCCCCGGGATTCGAGCTCGGCCTTGAGTAGCTGGCGATGATCGCCCTGAATCTCGATGACGCCCGCCTTGATTGCGCCGCCGGTGCCGCAGCGCTTCTTGAGCGTCTTGGCCAGCGCCTTGAGCTCGTCATGGGCGAGCGGCACGCCGTGTACCGTGGTCACGCCCTTGCCCTTGCGGCCGCTGGTCTCGCGGCGGATGCGCACCACCCCGTCGAGGGCGGCGATGCGTTCGGCCTCGGCCTCGTCGGCGCACTGGCAGTCGGCAAGCGGTTGGCGGCAGGCGGGGCAGGTCTCGCCATGTTCGGTCGAATAGACGAGCCCTCGCAGCTGATCCTGAAGGGAGGCCATCAAGCGGCTCCTGTCGAATGGCACATGGAGACGATGATAGCGCAGCACGCCGCCGGCGACGATGGCCGGCGCGGAGCGTTCGCTGCCGCCTTCGAACGGCGTCAGCGGGCGGCGGCGACCGGCATGACGCGGCTGACGGTCTCGGCGAGGCGGGCGAGGATGACGGGCAGTTGGCCCATGTCGGTCATCGAGATCGCCCCTTGGGGGGTTCGTTCCTCCTCGGCGAAGCGATTGATGTGCACCACGCGCATGCCGGCGGCGAGCCCGGCGGCGACCCCTACCGCGGCGTCATCGATCACCACGCACTGCTCGGGCATGAAGCCCATGCTGCGGGCGGCGTGCAGGAACAATCCCGGGTCGGGCTTCCAGCATTGCAGCGTGTAGCCGCTATACAGGCGCTCGTCGAAATAGCGGCGCAGGCCGGTGCTGTCCAGTGCGTTGCGGATCTTGTGCTCGGGGCCGTTCGAGGCCACGCAGCGGGGAAGGTCGGACAGCGCATCGAGGGTTTCGCGAACGCGCGGGATGGGTTGAAGCTCGCGGACCATGCGCAGGGCCATGGTCTTGCGCATCTCGGCCTCGGCGGCGCTGCGCACCGTGGCGTCGAGCGCGCCATGGCGGCGCTCCAGCTCGGCGACGATGGTCATGAAGCGCACACCGCGGAACTCCTCCATGTATTGTCGTGCGGCAAAGGGCAGGCCGACGCGATTCAGCGTATCGGCCATCACTTCCGCCAGTAGCGGTTCGCTGTCTACCAGGGTGCCATCGCAATCGAAAAGCAGACAGAGGGAGTGGGGCATGGGTCGTGTCTCTTGCGGCTAGCCTCGCTGTAGCGGGCTCATACTCTTGGTTATCGGCAAGGCCGGCACACGGTTGAGGGTGAATGGCCTTCGTTTCAAGAACACTGTTTCCGAACAGTGTAGTGCAATATAACAAAACATGACAAAGCCATTTTCGACTGAGATGGGCCAGGCGGGGCAGCCCGGACGGCGCCGGCCGCAATCAGCCCTGGCGCCGCTCCCAGGCGGCTTCGTTGACCAGGCTGATCGGTCGCTCGCCATTGAGCGCGAGGGTGATGTTGTCGACTGCGCGTTGAGCCATGGCGGTGCGTGTCTCATGGGTCGCCGAGCCGATGTGCGGCAGCGCCACGACGTTGGCCATGTGCGGCAGCGGCGAATCGCCGGGCAGCGGTTCGCGCTCGAAGACGTCGAGCCCGGCGGCGCGGATCTCGCCGGTCTCGAGCGCGGCGATCAGCGCCGCCTCGTCGACCACCTTGCCGCGGGCGATGTTGATGAAGATCGCGCTCGAGCGCATGCGCGCGAACTGTTCGGCGCCGAACAGGTGAGTGGTCTCGGCGGTCAGCGGCACGCTGACGCAGACGAAATCGGCGCTCTCGAGCAACTCATCGAACTCACAGCGCCGGGCGCCGAGCTCGGCTTCCAACGCGGGCTTGGGCGAGGCATGGGTGTAGAGCACGTTCATGCCGAAGCCCAGCGCACCGCGCCGCGCCACGGCGGCGCCGATGCGCCCCAGACCGACCATGCCCAGCGTCTTGCCGTGCACGTCGGTGCCGTAGAGCGATGCGCCGATGCTTTCCTGCCAGTCGCCGCGCTTGATGAAGTCGGCCAGCTCGACGACCCGCCGCGCGGTGGCCATGATCAGCGAAAAGCCGGTGTCGGCGGTGGTTTCGGTGAGCACGTCCGGTGTATTGCAGAGCAGGATGTCGCGGCGGGTCAGTTCGTCGACCGGATAGTTGTCGTAACCCACCGAGATGCTGGCGATCGCCTCGAGGTGCGGGGCGCCATCGAGCAGCTCGGGGGTGATCCCGAGGCTGGCGCCGACCAGCCCGTGGGCTTCGCCGAGGGCCTCGCGAAACGCCGGGTCGTCCGCCGACTCGAGATCGGGGAAATAGTCGACGTGAAAGCGTTCGCTGAGCTGTTCGAGGTGCCGATCGGTGAGCCGCCGGAAGGCGACGATACGCTTTTTCATGGGTGACTCCGGATATCGCTTGTCGTGGTGGGCGGTGAGCGTCGTTCAGTTCAGGTCGGGCAGTTCGCTTTCCAGCGCTTGTAAGCGCTCGCGGTGAGGCAGGCCCTCCATGTCGCCGAGTACTTGCACCGCCTCGGCGCCGATCAGGTTGCCGCGGCGCAGCGCGGCGCGCGGCGACAGGCCGTCGAGCAGCGCGCTGACCACGCCCACCGCGAAGCCGTCGCCGGCGCCGACGGTATCGATGACCCTGGCCACCTTGAAGCCTTCCACGGTGAAGCTTTCCGCGTGGCTGCGATAGTAGCTGCCCTCGGGGCCGAGCTTGATGATCACGGCCTTGGCGCCCCGCTCGAGATAGAAGCCGGCGATGTCGTGGGCGGATTCCAGGCCGGTCAGCCGGCGGCCCTCGGCAAGCCCGGGCAGCACCCAGTCGGCGCTCGCGGCCAGCGCATTGAGGGTATCGCGCATCTGTTCTTCGCTGGACCACAGGCTGGGCCGCAAGTTGGGATCGAAGGAGATGCTGGCGCCGGCCTTGCGGGCCTGTTCGAACATGTGTTCGGCCAGCGCCCGTGCCGAGCTCGACAGCGCCGGAGGAATGCCGGTGGCGTGCAGGTGGCGAACCGCCGCGAAGTCCACCGCGTCGGCGTCGGCGGGGCTCAGGTGGCTGGCGGCGCTGCCGCGGCGCACGTATTCGACGTGGGGGTCGGAGCCGTCCTCGCTGCGGGCCTTGAAGACCAGGCCGGTGGAATGCTCGGGATCGCGGCGCAGATGGCGGCAATCGAGCCCTTCGTGTTCCAGCGTGCGCCGGATGTAATGACCGAAGCTGTCGTCGCCCACCCGGCTCAGCCAGCCGACGTGGAAGCCCAGCCGGGCCAGGCCGATGGCGACGTTGGTGTCGGCGCCGGCGATGCCGCGGGCGAAGTGCTCCACGTCGGCCAGTTCGCCGGGAGTCTCGGCGACGAACAGCGTCATCGCCTCGCCGAAGGTGAGGATCTCGGGGTTGTCTGCGTGGCTCATGGCGTACTCCTGCGGTTGATGGCACTGTTCGAAGCCGGGCTAGGCGGGCCAGCTCGTCGTGGCTCACGCTGGCAAGATCGTCGCCTTCCACGGGTTATTCGGTGGCGCGAGGCACGTCTGCGGGAAGGCCGCCATTAGCGCGCCATTCGTGGCAGTCCACGGCATTGGTCACGGCGGCACGGGGGCAGCCATTATGCCAGGCGCTGTCCTTGCAGTGCACATGGCGCAGCGTCAGGCGCTCGCGCTGGGTTAGACATTCGTCGCGCTCCGGAGCCCGCCCGATCGGCAGGAGGCGCGTCATACGGCGGTTTGCGGCATGCAGCTGGGGAGGGCGCCGCCGGCGTCGGTTTGACGCCTTTGCGAATAATTGCTTAGTTTCTCAGGGTATGCCTGTTCCGATTGTGGCCGGTGTGTAACACGTCGCGTCGGCCGGTCAGGCCGAAGGCTTGCGCCGTTATCCCTCGTGAACGGCACCTCTCCCCGCTGTCAGCCATCAAGGACCAGTCATGAACGCAATCTGGATCGCCGTTTTCGGCGTCGTGTGTTTCGTGATGGGCTTTCGGTTCTATTCGAAGTTCATCGCCGAACGCATCTATCGCCTGGACCCCGACTTTCAGACGCCCGCGCATACCTATCGCGACGGCGTCGACTACGTGCCCACCAACAAGTGGATCCTGTGGGGCCACCACTTCACCTCGGTCGCCGGTGCCGCGCCCATCGTCGGCCCCGCCATCGCCATCTACTGGGGCTGGCTGCCGGCGATCCTCTGGGTCGTGCTGGGTACGCTCTTCGCCGCCGGCGTGCATGACTTCGGCGCCATCGTGCTGTCGAATCGCCACAAGGGGCACTCCATCGGAACGCTGGCCAACCGGCTCATCGGGCAACGCGCCAAGCTGCTGTTCTTGTTCATTATTATGGTCCTGGTGCTGATGATCAACGCGGTCTTCGCGTGGGTCATCGCCAAGCTGTTCATTGTCTTCCCGTCGAGCGTGCTCTCGGTGTTCATCCAGATCCCGCTGGCGGTGTGGATCGGCTATCGCGTCTACCGACATTCGGGGTCGATGCTGCTGCCGTCGGTGGTGGCGCTGGTGGTCATGTACGGCACGGCGCTGCTGGCCAGCGTGATCCCTGCCCTGCAGATCGATCTGGTGAGCTGGTTCGGCGGGGCGGACGCCCCGGTCGTCGGCGGCTTCGACGGCACCTCGATGGCCTTTCTGGTGTGGATCATGGTGCTGATGATCTATGTCTACGTCGCTTCCACCCTGCCGGTCTGGAAGCTGCTGCAGCCGCGTGATTACATCAACTCCCACCAGCTCGTCGTCGGCCTGGCGCTGCTCTACCTGGGCCTGCTGTTCGGGGCCCCGGCGATGACCGCGCCGGCAGTCAACGGCGAGGCCGACATCAGCTGGTATCCGCTGCTGTTCATCACCATCGCCTGCGGGGCGATATCCGGCTTCCACGGCCTCGTCGGTTCGGGGACCACCTCCAAGCAGCTCGACAAGGAGACCGACGCCCGGCTGATCGGTTACGGCGGCGCGCTCGGCGAGGGCATGCTGGCCATGGTGGCGATCATTGCCGTGGGCACGCTGTTCGCCAGCAGCGCCGACTTCACTGCCACCTATTCCAGCTTCACGGCGGCCGGCTCCAGCGGCCTGGGCTCGTTCGTCAAAGGTGCCGGCCAGCTGGCGGCCAACCTGGGCATTCCACCGCAGATGGGCTCGACGCTGGTAGCGGTGATCGTGGTCAGCTTCGCGGCTACCACCCTGGACACCTCGGTGCGCCTGATGCGCTACATCATCGCCGAGCTGAGTACCGAGTATGGTATGCCGGTGCTGGCCCACAAGCACGTGGCAACCACCATCGCCGTGGTGTCCAGCGCGGCCCTGGTGATCTTGCCGGAAGGTCCCAACGGCTTCGGCTCCGGCGGCTATCTGTTGTGGCCGCTGTTCGGTACCAGCAACCAGCTGCTGGCAGGCATCACGCTGATGCTGGTGTCAGTATGGCTCAAGCGCCAGGGGCGGCCGGTGATCTTTACCCTGGTGCCGATGTTGTTCCTGCTGGTCATGACCCTGTGGGCCATGGGGCAGCAGGTGATCTTCACCTGGTCCGGCTTGGGGGACGCCCCGCGCAACCTGCTGCTGTTCAGCTTCGGCAGCCTGATCCTGGTCTTTGCGCTATGGATCCTGCTGGAGGCCTCACGCAGCTTTCGTCAGGGGGCCGGGGTGCGCCTGGATGCGTTGAGCGATGAGCCGCGCTGATCGTGACGACAACGCGCCCGCCGGCTGGCGGGCGCGGATTGGCCGGGTCATCCAGGGCTACGATGCGGTGCTGAGTCTGCCGCATCGCCAGGAGATCGCTCGCGAGCTGCAGGATGAAGAGGACCTGTTCATGTTGCTGTGCTTCTGCGACATGATGGGCATCCCCAACCCCGTCAGCGACATGACCCTCGAACTCTATCCCTACATGCTCGAGCGTTTCCACGAGTGGCACCGGCGCCAGGGCATTCCGCGCTCGCCGCTGGACAGCTTCCGCTGCTGCTAGCCGTTCTGTCATCCGACGAGGAGTCCGACATGGCCAGGAGCCTGTTCTTTGGCGGCAAGGGCGGCGTCGGCAAGACCAGCTGCGCCACCGCCTATGCGCTCAACTGCGCGGCGGCGGGACAGAAGACCCTGCTGGTGTCCACCGATCCCGCCCACAACCTGGCCGACCTGTTCGGCCGAGCGCCGGGAGCTACGCCGACACGCATGCGCCCCGATCTCGACGTGGTCGAGCTCGATCCCGATCGCGAGACGCAGCGCTATCTCGATCAGGTCAAGGACACGATCCGGCCGCTGGTCAGTGGCGAGCGCAGCACCACGGTATTCCGCCAGCTGGAGCTGGCGCGTCACGCGCCGGGTACCGAGGAGGCAGCGCTGTTCGACGCCCTGGTCGGGCTGCTGCTCGAGACCGGCCGCGACTACGATCGGCTGATCTTCGACACCGCCCCCGGCGGTCACACCGTGCGCCTGCTGGCACTGCCCGAGATCATGGGCGCCTGGGTCGACGGCCTGATGCAGCGGCGTCGCAAGGTACGCAGCGACTACAAGGCATGGCTGGGCGACGGCGAGGTGGTCGACGACCCCATCCAGGAGGCGCTGATGCGCCGCCGCGGCCGCCTGGCCGCCGCCCGCGAGCACTTGACCTGCGCCGCGTATTCGGCGGTGGTGCTGGTCGCCAACCCCGAACGCCTGCCGACCCTGGAGACGGCCCGCACCCGCGAGCTGCTCGAGTCCCACGGTCTGCACGTCGGGGCGTTGGTGATCAACAAGTGCCTGCCGGAAGACGTCGACAGCACCTGGCTGATCAACTGGCGCGACGAGCAGCGCCCATGGCGCGAGCAGCTCGCTGCCACCTTCGCCGACCGGCCGGTGCGCGAGATCGGCCATCAGCCGCACGCCCCGGCGTCCAGCGATGACCTGCAGCCCTTGAGCGATGCCCTGCAGGGGCTGACTCCCTGGCAAGACCACGACTGAGCGAATGATTGCCCGATTGCACCGAGGCCTCGCCATTTGGCGGGGCCTCGGTATTTCCGGAGAAGTTGCCGTCACGGCGCATCGGGGCTTCCGTCTATGAGTCGGCGACGAACACTGTACGCACGTTGAGGAATTCGCCGAAGCCGTATTCGCTCTGCTCGCGCCCGTAGCCGCTGCCCTTGACGCCGCCGAACGGCAATTCGGCGAATGGCGTGGTCGGGCGGTTGACGAAGCTCATGCCCACGTCCAGACGCCGCGCGACCTGCTCGGCGCGCTTGACGTCCTGGCCGACCACGGTGCCGCCCAGCCCGTAGGGACTGTTGTTGGCCAGCTCGATGGCGTGTTCGGTGTCGTCGGCGATGACCACCGAGGCCACCGGGCCGAACAGTTCCTCGTCGAAGGCCGGGTTGCCGGGCGCGACGTTGGTCAGCACGGTGGGGGCGTACCAGGCGCCGGGCTTGTCGAGGATCTCGCCGCCGGTCTCGAGCTGCGCGCCCTTCTGCACGGCCCGCTTGACCTGATCGTGCAGGTCGTCGCGCAGGTCCTTGCGCGACATCGGGCCGATGTTGGTGCTTTCGTCCATCGGGTCGCCGATGCGCAGCTTCTGCACCTGATCGACGAGGCGCTCGGTGAAGCGCTCGACCAGCGGTTCGACCACGATCAGCCGCTTGGAGGCCGCGCAACTCTGGCCGGTGTTGTCGAAACGCCCGTCGATGGCGATCTCGACCGCCTTGTCGATATCGGCGTCGTCGAGCACGATCAGCGGATCGATACCGCCGAGCTCCAGGACGCTGGGCTTGGCCAGCTCCCCGGCGGTGGCAGCTACCGACTTGCCGGCTTCCTCGCTGCCGGTCAGCGTCACCCCGCAGACGATCGGGTCGCGCATGATCTCGGCGATCTCGCTCGAGGACACCGGCAGCCAGGTAAAGGTACCCTCCTCGAAGCCGGCGTCATGGAACAGCTGGGTGATCAGTTTGGCGCTGCCCGGCACGTTGGACGCGTGCTTGAGCAGGCAGGCGTTGCCGCCGGCCAGGTTGGGCGCGGCAAAGCGCACGACTTGATAGAGCGGGTAGTTCCACGGCATCACGCCGAGCACCGCGCCCATCGGGTCGCGGACCACCTCGGCCTTCTGGGCGCCGGCCACCTGCTTGGGCTTGGGCGCCATGTAATCTTCGGCATTGTCGGCGTAGAAGCGCACGATGGCCGCCGAGATCCGGGTCTCGGCGATCACGTCGCCGAATTTCTTGCCCATCTCGTGGCAGATCACTTCGGCGATGTCGGCCTGGCGCTTGTCGATCAGGTCGGCCACGGCATGCAGCTTCCTGGCTCGCGCGGCGACCGGCAGCTTGCGCAGCTCGGCGAAGCCGTGGCGGGCAGCGTCCAGCTTGGCCCTGATCTCCGGCTCGCTGAGCATCTCGTGCTCGCCGATCACCTTGTCATTGGCGGGGTTCACGGCAGTCAGCGTCTTGCGGCTCATCGTCTCCTCCTTGGCGTTGACGGCTGGGGCATGCGTCCTTTCCTTCATTCGCAAGCTCACAGTGTAGACAGTGATGCCAAGGGCTTGCCCCTTCAAGGGCGCGATGAAGCTCCATTTCGATTATCGTATGCCGCTGCACAAGGAGCCCGCTCGATGGCCGCCCGCTTCGATTTCGTTCACAGTAACGGGCTGCGGCCCGACGACGAAGGCCGGATAGAGGAGGAGTTCGTGAAGCTGTTAGCTGATCCAAAACGCATGCGGTGGCTCGCCTGCTCGGCGCTGGTGCTGATCATGGCCCTCGCCTCGGGGTTGGTATCGGCCAACCCCGAGGCGGATTGCGATCGTCGCATCAGGCCGGGCGAGGATCTGCAGAATGCCCTCGACGGCTTGCCACGCAACGACCAGCAACAGACGGTGTGCCTGGATGCGGGCATTTATCGCCTCAATGAGATGGTGGTAATAGAGCGCGACAACCTGACGCTACGCGGCCAGGCGAGCGGGGGGCAGAAGGCCACGGTGCTGCAGATGCAGGAAGGCCTTTCCAGCCCGGTGCTGGTGCTGGGGGACGCCTATAATCGCGAGCCGCAGAGCCCCATCCGCCAGGTCACGGTGGAAAACCTGGCGCTTCGCGGCGACGCGAGTACGCAGCGCGAGTTCAAGCCGGCGCTCCCTTACCTGAGCAACAGCGGCCTGGTCGTCAGGCGCGGTGAAGGCATCGTGCTGCGCAACCTGGATATTCGCCAATGTCGAAGCGCCTGTCTGCTGACCGAGTATCACAGCCGGGACGTGCTGATCGAGAACAACACCATGAGCCAGGCCAAGTGGGATGGCTTGTCGCTCAACCGGGCCGGACCGACACGCGTCGTCGGCAACGTCATCGAGGACAACGTGGCGGCGGGCATCACCGTCGAGTACCTGCAGGGCAGCGAGATCGTCGACAACGTCATCGCCGGTAACGGCTCGCATGGCCTGTACCTGGCCGATGCTGAAAACAATCGTTTCAGCAACAACCTGATCAAGAATAATCAGCTGGCTGGGGTCTTTCTGACCTGCTCGATCCGTGACCGTGATCCAGTGTTGTGCTGGGAAGACAGCTTTAGCCGCAATAATGTGTTCAGCAACAATCGCTTCGAGAACAATCGCTACGGCTTCCGCATCGCGGTGGACAAGGCCGCCAACTGCCAGGAGCGCGGCGGACCGCCGACCAACGTCTCGCGGGGTGATGTCTTTGTCGACAGTCCCAACAAGGAGCCCGCCTGGGAAGAATACGGCCGTTGCATCGCCTATGACGGCAGCCGGACCCTGGAGCCATCGAGTCCGCAGAGTTCGGACTAAGCGTCAGCCATTCAATCGCGCGGGGTTGGGTCTAAAGCGCCGCCAGGCGGCGCGAATTGGCCGTGCTGCGGCGATGGTAGGGTTCCAGGGTGCGTTGGCCGGTTTCCCACCAGGGCGCATAGCTGCCAGTGTACAGCCCGAGCAACGATTGCTGCAGTTGTGCGGCGACCTCGATGCCGGCATCGAGCTTCTCGGTGACCATGCGCTGGTTCTCGTCAAGCATGGCCGGGCTGGTGGGCGCTCGCGTGCACCAGAGATTGTTGCGCAAGGCGATCGTCGACAGCGACGAGGCCCAGAGTTCGTAGGTCATCAGGCTGACCGACCAGATGCCGCTGAGGGCCGTCGGCGAGAAAGGCATCAGCGGATCGAGAGCACAGGTTTGACGCATGGGCGAACACCGTGGTGGGCTTGGCTAATGGATTTATCGGCAACAGGGCCGAAAGTCTTCAGTGCATGCTACAGGGATACCGGCTGTCATGCTGTGTTGCAATATCGGCATTCGCAACCGTCTAAGCTACGCTGAGTGCGTAATGCTTCGCCGTCCCCGACGGCACGACGATTCAGGGAAGAACCAGAAGGAGACGCCAATGAAAGATGAAACGCTTTGGTCGCTGCTCAGCACCGGTGCGGCCATCGCCGCTGGCGTGGCGGCCAGGAACGGCGCGCGCAAGTCCTATGAACGCAAGATCGGCAAGCCACCGCTCGACCCCTACGAGCGTGATGTGAAGTGGCGCCATGCGCTGCTGTGGGGCGCAGGCACCGGCATGATCGTCGGCGTGTCGCGAATCATTGGTCGACGAGCCGGCAGCGAGGCGGTGCGGCGCGTCCAGCGTCGCCGCCAGCGCCGCCAGCGGCTGCTCGATTACGGCCCCCGCCCGCTGGGGTAGCATCGGCCTCGTATTCATCCGGCGCCAGCGGGGTGAGCACTGCGGGCACCCCGGGTAGCGTGATCAGCGTACCCAGCGCCATCGCCAGCCCGCCCAGCAGACCGAAGGTCGCCGCATCGCCGGTTTCGCCCAGTGGCAGCGCATCGAGCAGCCAATGTGCGATACGCGCGCCGAGTCCGCTCTCATGCGCCAGCGCGCCGAGGCTGGCGATCATCGAGGCCAGGCTGGCCGGGGTGCGGCGCAGCCCGGGCAGGTAGACGGCAAACGACAGGCCGACGCCGAGCACCCCGAGCAGCAGGAAGCCGACGAGATCGGTGGAGTGCAGCGCGGCAATTACCTGGTCATGGTCCACGAGCAGCGCAAGCACCACCACGAACGTGCTGAAGGCGATGGCCAGCGTGGCGGGTACGGCGCCACGAGCGGCGGCATTCTGAAAGGACAGGATGAACAGCGCATACGACAGCGCCGAGGCGATCCCCGCCGCCACGCCGATCGCCGTTATGCCCGATGCGCCACCATTGAGAAGGCCGGTGAGCAGGGCGACGCCCCACAGGGCGGCGGCCGCGATGATCCACGGTATGCCCGTCACGGACTCCTCCTTGAGTCGTGCCCCGCGAGGGACAAGGTCACTGAGCCTGGCATTATGGTCGAGCCTGGCCGGCAGGACCAAGCGCGTGGCGGATGGCTGCACGTGGCCGCGTGGCTGGGGTAGGCTGTGCTGCCATTTCGACCGAGCGGTAATGGCATTTCGCCCGGTAGCGCTCAGTTCACGCGGGGCGTCAGTTCGCCGGTCGCGTAGCGCTGGGCCATCGCCTCCAGGCCGAGCGGCTTGATGCGGCTGGCGTTGCCGGCGCTGCCGAAAGCCTCGAAACGCGCGATGCACAGCTCGCGCATGGCGCTGACGGTTTCCTTGAGAAACTGGCGCGGGTCGAACTCGGCCGGGTTATGGGCCAGAAAGCGCCGCACCGCGCCGGTCGAGGCCAGGCGCAGATCGGTGTCGATATTGACCTTGCGCACGCCGTGCCGGATGCCTTCGACGATCTCCTCGACCGGCACGCCGTAGGTCTCGGGGATCCTGCCGCCGTACTCGTTGATGATCTCCAGCCACTCCTGGGGTACCGACGAGGAGCCGTGCATCACCAGGTGGGTGTTGGGAATGCGCTCGTGGATGTGGCGGATGCGCGCGATGGACAGCGTGTCGCCGGTCGGCGGGCGGCTGAACTTGTAGGCGCCGTGGCTGGTGCCGATGGCGATCGCCAGGGCATCGACATGGGTCGCGGCGACGAAGGCGGCGGCCTCCTCGGGGTCGGTGAGCAGCTGCTCGTGGGACAGCGTGCCCGCGGCGCCGATGCCGTCCTCCTCGCCGGCCTGGCCGGTTTCCAGCGAGCCCAGGCAGCCCAGTTCGCCCTCGACGGAAACCCCGCAGGCGTGCGCCATCTCGACGCTGCGCCGGGTGACCTCGACGTTGTAGGCGTAGTTGGCCGGGGTCTTGCCGTCGGCCTCGAGCGAGCCGTCCATCATCACCGACGAGAAGCCCAGCTGGATCGAACGCTGGCAGACCGCGGGGCTGGTGCCATGGTCCTGATGCATGACCACCGGAATGTGCGGGAACTCCTCGATCGCGGCCAGGATCAGGTGGCGCAGGAAGGGTGCGCCGGCGTATTGGCGGGCGCCGGCGGAGGCCTGGACGATCACCGGCGAATCGGTGGCATCGGCAGCTTCCATGATGGCGCGCATCTGTTCCAGATTGTTGGCGTTGAACGCGGGAACGCCGTAGCCATGGTCGGCGGCGTGGTCGAGGAGTTGGCGCAGGCTGATCAGGGCCATGGGTGTGCGTTTTCCTGATGGTCGTAAGTGAGGCGTTTAATAAGTGGGGCGGCTAAAGCGCCGCCCCGGGTTGGTGGTGCTGGTTTTTAGCTTACCTGGCGGCGGCTTGCCTGGCCCCGTCCTGCAGGGCGATCACCGCCGGCAGTTGCTTGCCCTCGACGTACTCGAGGAAGGCGCCGCCGCCGGTGGAGATATACGAGACTTTATCCTCGATGGCGTACTTGTCGATCGCCGCGAGGGTGTCGCCGCCACCGGCGATCGAGAAGCCGTTGCTCGCGGCGATCGCCTTGGACAACGCCTCGGTGCCCTTGCCGAACTGATCGATCTCGAACACCCCGACCGGGCCGTTCCAGAGGATGGTGCCGGCGTCCTTGAGCAGCGCGGCGAAGCGCGACGCGGTCTCGGGGCCGATGTCGAGGATCATCTCGTCGTCGCCGACCTGATCGACCGGACGCACCACCGCCTCGGCCGATTCGGAGAACTCGGTGGCCACCACCACGTCCGTAGGCAGCGGGATCTCGACCTTGGCCATCAACGCCTTGGCCTGGTCGACCAGGTCGGCCTCGTGCAGCGACTTGCCGACGTTGTGGCCCGCCGCGGCGATGAAGGTGTTGGCGATACCGCCACCGACGATCAATTGATCGCACTTCTCGGACAGTGCCGTGAGCACCTCGAGCTTGGTCGAGACCTTGGAGCCGCCGACGATTGCCACCATCGGCCGCGCCGGTTTGGCCAAGGCCTTTTCCAGCGCCTCGAGTTCCTTGGCAAGCAGCGGCCCGGCGCAGGCGTCGGCGGCGAAGCGCGCCACGCCGTGGGTCGAGGCCTGGGCGCGGTGGGCGGTGCCGAAGGCATCCATGACGTAGATGTCGCAGAGCGTGGCGTAGGCCCGGGCCAGCGCCTCGTCGTCGCTTTTCTCGCCGCGGTTGTAGCGCACGTTCTCGAGCAGCACGACCTCGCCGTCGGCGACTTCGACCGGTGTATCGAGGTAGTCGTCGACCAGCCGTACCGGCTGGCCGAGCAGCGTGCCGAGATGAGTGGCCACCGGGGCCAGCGAGAATTCGTCGGCGGGCTCGCCTTCGCTGGGACGGCCCAGGTGGCTCATCAGCAGCACCTTGGCGCCGGCGTCGCGCGCCGCCTCGATGGTCGGCAAGCAGGCGCGGATGCGGGCGTCGGAGGTGACGCGGCCCTGCTTGACCGGGACGTTGAGATCTTCGCGAATCAGCACGCGCTTTCCGGCGAGTGCCAGGTCGGTCATCTTGCGCACGTTCATGGACGGATGCTCCTGATGGTGGCTGAACCCGTTGGCTGAACCCGGATAGCCTTGTCGGGGCGGGCGGTGTCACTCGGCACGCGCATCGAGTTCGGCCAGTCGCGCGGCGACGTCGAGCATGCGGTTGGCGAAGCCCCACTCGTTGTCGAACCAGCTGAGCAGCTTGACCAGGTGGCCGCCGGCGACCCGGGTCTGAGTGGCGTCCACGATACCCGAGCGCGGGTCGTGGTTGAAGTCGACCGAGGCCAGGGGCTCTTCCGTGTAGCCGAGCCGCCCGGCCAGGCGCGCGCGGCTGGCCTCGGCGAGCAGCGCGTTGACGGTGGCCGCATCGCACGCCTGGCGCACCGAGATCGCCATGTCCATCGCCGAGACGTTGATCGTCGGCACCCGCACGTGCAGGCACTCGAAGCGGCCGGCGAGCGTCGGCATCAGCCGCTCGATGCCGCGCGCCAGGCCGGTATCGACGGGGATGATCGACTGCATCGCCGAGCGCGTCAGGCGCAGGTCGGACTTGTGATAGGCGTCGATTACCGGCTGGTCGTTCATCGCCGAGTGGATGGTGGTGGTCACGCCGTGCTCGATGCCCAGCGCTTCGTCGAGCACGGTGAGGATCGGAATCAGGCAGTTGGTGGTGCACGAGGCCGCCGAGACGATGCGCATCGCCGGCTCGAGGGCGGCTTCGTTGATGCCGCCGACCACGGTCAGGTCGACGTCGGATTCGGCGGGCTGCGAGAACAGCAGGCGCCGGGCCCCGGCGGCGAGGTGAAGCTCGGCGGTGGCGCGGTCCTTGAAACTGCCCGAGCACTCGATCACCAGGTCGATCTCCAGCTCCTGCCAGGGCAGGCGCTGCGGGTCGGGCTCACGGAGCAGGGCGATCGACCGGCCGTTGATGGTGAGCGTGTCGCCGTCGCTCGCGACCTCGCCGGGGAAACGCCCGTGGGTGGTGTCGTAGCGGGTCAGGTAGGCGACGGTCGCCAAGTCGGAAAGCTCGTTGATCGCGACTACCTCGAGCCCCGCTTCGCCCCCGAGTTCGGGGCGCTCGACCAGTGCGCGCAGCACACACTGGCCGATGCGGCCGTAACCGTTGATGGCGATGCGATGGGGCATGGAGGGCTCGGCGATGGTGGTGATCAGGAGCGCGATTCTAGCGCAAAGCGCGCGGCGCCCCAACCGGCCGGCTCTCGGGCCACGGCCACGGCCACGGTTCAGTCGATGTGCGGGTCGAGCAGCAGCCGGCCATGGATGTCGCCGTTGATCATCGCCTCGGCGCGCTCGGCGATCATCTCCATGCCGAGCTCTTCGTAATGCATGGCGTGACGCACCGCTTCGGGGAGCTCGGCGATATGCTGCCAGGCCTCGCGGCGCCGGGCCAGAGGTTGCATCGCGCTGTCGATACCAAGCAGCGAGACGCCGCGCAGGATGAACGGCATCACCGTGGTGGGCAGTTCGCTGCCGCCGGCCAGGCCCACCGCGGCGACCAGTCCGTGGTACTCCATCTGTGCCAGCACGTTGGCCAAGACGTTGTCGCCGACGGTGTCGATGGCGCCGGCCCAGCGGCTCTTCTCCAGCGGTCGCGGTTCGCCTTCGAACTCGTGGCGTCCCAGCACTTCGCTCGCACCCAGCTCCTTGAGCCACGCCTCCTGGTTGGGCTTGCCGGTGACCGCATGCACTTCATAGCCGTAGTGGGCGAGCATCTTCACCGCCCAACTGCCCACGCCGCCGGTGGCGCCGGTGACCACCACCCGGGCACCGCGCGCCAGGCCGGCTTCCTGCAGGCGCATCACGCTGAGCATGGCGCTGAGTCCGGCGGTACCGAACAGCATCGCCTCGCGGGTAGAGAGCGCCTCGGGGCAGGCCACCAGCCACTCCTCGTCGACCCGCATGGTCTCGGCGAAGCCGCCCCAGTAGCGTTCGCCGACGCCCCAGCCGGTAAGGATCACCTTGTCGCCCCGGGCGAAGCGCCCGCCCTCGCAACTGCGCACCGTGCCGGCGAAGTCGATGCCCGGCACGAACGGGTAGTCGCGGACGATCTTGCCCTTGCCGGTCACCGCCAGCGCGTCCTTGTAGTTGAGATCGGAAAAGTCGATGTCGACGGTCACGGCGCGCTCGGGCAGGCGCTCCTCGTCGATCGTTTCGACCCGGGCGCGCGGGTCTTCATCCTTGAGCATCAGCACGCGGGGCATGGTCATCTCCTGATGTTGGGCATTTCGCGACCATCCCAGACTAGCCGGCCTGGCGGGGTCCGGCAACGCCGGCCCGAGCGCGGATGCTTGCCAGTGCGGGGGCCTTTGCTACCATCGACGGATTGCCGGCATGCCGCCCGGAGCAGCATGCCGGAAGTCTCGACAGGCCCGGCAAGTGGGTGCCCAAGGCGCGCAACAGGAGCGAAATGGCAGCATGAAACCACGCGAAACCGGCTGGCGGCACTTGGTGCATTCGACCCGCTATTCCCTCAAGGGCTTGAAGGCGGCGTTCGCCAACGAGGCGGCCTTTCGCCAGGAGGCGGTGCTGTGCCTGTTGCTGCTGCCGCTGGCCTGGTGGGTCGGCGAGACCCCGGTCGAATGGCTGTTGCTGGTCGGTAGCTGCGTGGCGGTGCTGATCGTCGAACTGCTCAACAGCGCAGTGGAGACCGTGGTCGATCGCATCGGTCCCGAGCATCACGTGTTGTCGGGGCGCGCCAAGGACATCGGCTCCGCCGCGGTGATGCTGTCGCTGGTCATGGCCGGGCTGACCTGGGGCTTGCTGCTCTGGCAGCGTCTGCTCGGCTGATGCCGCCCGGCGCGAAGCAATGAGCGCAGCGCACGGCTGGCTTCTACAGTGACAGTGGAAGGGCTGGGTGCGTCAGCGTGTCGCGTTCAGCCGTTTGTCTGCTTGTCTGGCCGCGACGCCCCCGGTATCGTCACGGGTCTTTCCATTAGTTACGGACGTAGTCACGGACGGCGCCGCCTCCGACACCCACTATGCCGCCAGCGTCAATAACAAAATTGGCCGCGAAAAAATCTAAAGGAGCAGCACAGATGCGTTTGATCCTCTTGGGCGCCCCCGGTGCCGGCAAAGGTACGCAAGCCCAGTTCATTTGCGAGCGCTTCGGCATTCCGCAGATTTCCACCGGCGACATGCTGCGCACCGCGGTCAAGGAAGGCAGCGATCTGGGCCTCAAGGTCAAGGAGATCATGAACGGCGGCGGACTGGTGTCCGACGACATCATCATCGCCCTGGTCAAGGAGCGCATCGGCCAGCCGGACTGTGCCAACGGTTTCCTGTTCGATGGCTTTCCACGGACCATTCCCCAGGCCGACGCGATGAAGGAAGCCGGCGTCAAGCTCGATCACGTGGTCGAGATCGCGGTCGACGACGAGGAGATCGTCAAGCGCCTGGCGGGGCGCCGTGTGCATCCCGACTCGGGGCGCGTCTATCATCTCGAATACCATCCGCCCCGGGAAGAGGGCAAGGATGACGTCACCGGCGAGACGCTGATCCAGCGCGAGGACGATCGCGAGTCGACGGTGCGCAATCGGCTGTCGGTCTATCACGATCAGACCGAACCGCTAATCGCCTACTACCGCGAGTGGGCCGAGCAGGCGCCCGGCGAGGCGCCGGCCTACCACCGCATCGCCGGGATCGGCACGGTCGACGACATCAAGCGGCAGGTGATCGAAGCGCTGGAAGGCTGAGGCCCCGAGCTAGCCCGCACACACGCAGCCCGGTCCCGGTGGCCGGGCTGCGTGTATCGGGTGGCAGCCGCGCGCGGCTTTTGCCGGCTCGCCGCCGGCCGTATAATGCCCGCGCCATTCCACCAGGCGTAACTGCCATGTCGACACTGCTGGCCCTGGATGCTTCCTCGAGCGCCTGTTCATGCGCGCTGTGGCGCGACGGCGAGGTGCTCTCGCGTTTCGCGCTGACCCCCCGCGAGCACACCCGGCGCTTGATGCCGATGATCGATGAATTGCTCGCCGAGGCCGGGCTCTCCACCGCCGATCTTGATGCGCTGGCCTATGGCCACGGGCCGGGTTCGTTCACCGGCCTGCGGATCGCCGCCGGCGTCGCACAAGGCCTGGCGTTCGGCCTCGAACGGCCGCTGATCGGCGTGTCGACGCTCGAGGCGCTGGCGCTGGCCGCGCATCATCAACTGCACGTGCGCTACGTGGTGCCCGCGCTCGACGCGCGCATGAACGAGATCTATGTCGCCGCCTATCATTGCCGCGACGGTGAACTCACTGTACTGGCCGACGAGGCGGTGTTGCCCCCCGAGGGTTTCGAACTGCCCGACGAGCGCCGCGATGTCGACTGGTGTGGCGTGGGCTCCGGCTGGACGCTGTGGGAGGCGATGCCGGCCAGGGTGCAGGATGCCCTGGCCCAGCGCCTGCCCGAGCGTCAGCCCAGTGCGGAATGGATGGCGCGTCTGGCCGCCCGGGCGCAGGCGCGTGGCGAGGGCCGGGCGCCGCACGAGGCCACGCCGGTCTATCTGCGCAACGAGGTGGCCTGGAAGCGTGCCTAGACCTAATCCCCGCGTTGGGCATTCGGCGGCCGCTCGTTGAACGACGCCGGAGCCGATTCGTTTATTCTCCTCTGCGCGCCTCCCTTGCCGGCGGCGTGTCGCGGATTTCGTTGATCACAAGGACGGCTGACAATGGATTGGTTCCAGTTGGTTGCGCTTTCGCTCATCCAGGGGCTCACCGAGTTTCTGCCGATCTCCTCGTCGGCGCACCTGATTCTGCCCTCGCAGCTTCTCGGCTGGCCCGACCAGGGGCTGGCCTTCGACGTCGCCGTGCATGTCGGCACGCTGGCGGCGGTAATGATGGCCTTTCGCCGCGAGGTGGCGGGCATCATCGTCGGCTGGTTCGGCCAGTTCGCCGGTGGCGGGTCGCTGGCCTCGCGCCAGACCGATGCCAGCTGGCTGGGCTGGATGGTACTGCTGGCGACGCTGCCGGCGGTGATCGCCGGCGGGTTGTTCAACGACCTGGTCGAGACCTCGCTGCGCTCGTCGCTGGTGATCGCGCTGGCGACGCTGGGTTTCGGTCTGCTGCTGTGGTGGGCCGACGTGCGTGGCAGTCGTAACCGCGATATGGCCAGCCTGACCCTCAAGGCGGCGCTGATCGTCGGGCTGTTTCAAGCGCTGGCGCTGATCCCCGGAACCTCGCGCTCGGGCATCACCATCACTGCGGCGCTGCTGCTGGGCTTCGATCGCCAGAGTTCGGCGCGCTTCTCGTTTCTGCTGTCGATTCCGCTGATCATCGCCGCGGGCACTCTGAAGGGCCTGGAACTCGCCAAGGCCGGCACCGATACCGCACTGCACGACGTGCTGCTGGGCGCCGGTCTGTCGTTCGTTGCCGCATTGGCATGCATCAAGCTGTTCCTGGCAGCGCTGGATCGCATCGGCTTGTGGCCGTTCGCCGTTTATCGACTGGTACTCGGCGTCGTGCTGCTGGGGTTGTGGCTGGCATGACGACGAGGGTCCCGGTGGTGGTCGGCGAGCCGCTGCGCGCGCTCGCCGAGCGCCTGGGCCTTGACTGGGTGGCGAGCCCCCCGGCCGCCGGGCTGTGGCTGATCGAGACCGCCGCAGGGCTGGCGATCGCCGGCGATCCGGGCTGCTATGGCAAGCCGCTGTCGGCCGATTTCGTCGCCGGCAAGGCCGATCATCGACGGCGCTTCGGTGGCGGCCGCGGCCAGTTGGTGGCCAAGGCCTGCGGGCTGACCAGGGGAGTGACGCCGAGGGTGGTCGACGCCACCGCCGGGCTGGGTCGCGATGCCTTCGTGCTGGCCGGGCTGGGCGCCGAGGTATTGATGCTGGAGCGGGTGCCGGCGATCGCCGTGTTGCTCGAGGATGCCCTGGCGCGGGCAGGCCGTGACCCTGAAGTCGCCGAGATCGCCGCGCGCATGCGGCTATGCCGCGTCGACGCCGGCGATCCCCGGGCGCTGCTCGCGGCGGTGAGCGAGGCGCGCTTCGCGCCGCAGGTGATCCATCTCGACCCGATGTTCCCGCATCGCGACAAGTCGGCGCTGGTCAAGAAGGAGATGCGCGTGTTCCGCGAGCTCGCCGGCGACGACGACGACGCGCCGCGGTTGCTGGAGGCGGCGCTGGACGTCGCCACCCACCGGGTGGCGGTCAAGCGCCCGCGCAAGGCGCCGCCGATCGCCGGGCCGCGACCGGCCCACAGCCTCGAGGCCAGGACCAGCCGCTACGATCTCTACGTTCACCGTTCGCTGCGTGGCTGAGCGGGCCCCGCGGCCTCCGGCGAGACGGCGCTGAGCAGCTGTGGATCGGCCACCTCGTGCTGCCGGGCGAGTTGCAGCAGACGCTGACGCAGGGCCGGGTCGAACAGGCTGCGGCTGCGTGCCAGCGCTTCCTGAAGCAGGCTGTCGAAGGCCCGCCTGGCGTTGTCCTGGCATAGCCAGCCTTCGCTTTCCAGGGTGTCCAGCAAGCCGCTGAACAACCGCCGATCGAAGAATTCGGGGGCATTGAGCCCCGAGAGCAGCGTCAATCGCTCGGCGAGCTGGCGGCGAAGCGCGGCGCGTAACGGGTCCAGCAGCGGGTTCAGCAAAGCCATCCGGGTGCCGATGCAGAGAATGTTCAGGCATTATAGCGACATGACCCGGCCGAATGTCGGCGACATTGAGCGTCGACGACGGCGTGAACGACAGGGAACGGGGGGCAGGCAATGCGCGGGGTTTGGCGAGACGGCAACCGGTTCGCGTTGCTGCCGGAAAGCGCATGCTTTCTGCCGGCGATGACCGAGGCGATCGCGGCGGCACGGCATTCGATCATTCTCGAGCTCTACCTGATGGAGTCGGGCCGCCTGGCCAACCAACTGATCGATGCGTTGATCGCTGCGGCGGCGCGCGGCGTGCCGGTGCTGGCGCTGCTCGACGGCTATGGGGCGATGGGGCTGCAGGCCGAGGATCGCCGACGCCTGGCCGATGGCGGCGTGGCGCTGCGCTTCTTCAATCCGCTGGCCTGGCGCCGGCTGGCCAAGAATCTGACCCGCGATCACCGCAAGTTGCTGGTGATCGATGGCCGCATCGCCTTCACCGGCGGCTTCGGGGCCAGCGACACCTTTCTCGATGCCTGGTTCGAAGTCGCGGTGCGCATCGAGGGGCCGGTGGTGGCCGACTGGATGCGGCTCTTCTCGCGGTTGTGGGATTCGTCGCTGACCCGCGGCGCGGGCGACCCGGGGCTGATCAAGGGCCTGCAGCTGGCGATCGCCCCGCTCGAGGACTATCAGGGCATGTGTGGCCGGGTGGTCTGGGGCCAGGGCTATCGTTATCAGGCGATCCGCCTGTCGCTGCACCAGCAGATCGCCAACGCCCAGCGCCGGATCTGGTTCTGCACGCCCTATTTCGTGCCCACGCTGAGCCTGCGTCGGCGGCTGGCGCGGGCGGCCAGGCGCGGCGTCGACGTGCGTCTGCTGCTGCCCGGCGAGTCCCACGATCACCCGGGGATCCGCTATGCCGGCCAGCGCTTCTACCGGCGCCTGCTGCGTGCCGGGGTGCGTATCTACGAGTATCAGCCGCGCTTCATTCACGCCAAGTTCTCGCTGGCCGACGATTGGGCGACGATCGGCTCCTGCAATTTCGACCACTGGAGCTTGCAGTGGAACCTGGAGGCCAACCAGGAGATCCACGATGCGCGCTTTGCCAAGGAAGTGGCGGTGCTGTTCGAGAAGAACTTCACGCAGAGCCGCGAGATCCTGCCCGAACAGTGGGCACGGCGGCCGCTCGGCCAACGCCTGCGCGAATGGCTCTTCGGCACGCTGGATGCCTGGGTGACGCGTCTCAAATAGAGCCTTGCGGGCTGCGGGCTGCGGGCCGATCATTCTGCTCGTCGCTCGTCGCTCGTCGCTCGTCGCTCGTCGCTCGTCGCTCGTCGCTCGTCGCTCGTCGCTCGTCGCTCGTCGCTCGTCGCTCGTCGCTCGTCGCTCGTCGCTTAGCGGCGGCGCTTGTCGCCATGCCCGGCGGGCTTCTTCTTGCGCGGCGCCGGCTTGGGTTTCTCCGGCGGCACACGATAATGCAGATACAAATCGAGCACCAGTTCGGGAAGCTGGACGACCAGCCGCTCGGCCTCGCGCGGCTCGGCGATGAACTCGGCCATGTCGGGCTCGTCGTCGAACAGCCCCGACAGCGCCATGAACGGCAACAGCAGGGTCGCCGCGGCTTCCTCGTCATCCTCGAACCAGGCCGCCTCGTCGAGAAACACACCCTCCATGAAGCCGGCGCACCAGTCACCGATCGGGGTTTCCTCGGCGGCGACGCCGCCGAGTGTCAGCTCGAACGGCAGTTCGGGCAACAGGCCCTGTTCCAAGGCGGCGATGGCGTTGCCGCGCAGGCGTTCGAGCAGACCCAGAATCGTCTCGCGCTCGGCGGCGTCGGCGAATGCCGGCTCGCCGTGGAAGAGTTCGCTGATCCAGGTCGCCGCCGGCACCTCGCGGGGTGCGACGGCCAGCGCGACCAGCAAGCCATGGGCACCGATGATGTCCAGCGCGTCTTCGCCGGCACGCTCGGAGTCGAGGAAATCGTCGAGCAGGTCCAGCGCTTGGTCGTCGAGCAGCGGTTGCGGCGGGGGCGTTTCTGACATCGGCTGAATTCCTCAAGAACGAAGGCTGGGCGCGCTTGCCGCGCGCCGCGTTCGCCGGCATTCTAGCATCCCTATGCAAGTACCGACGCTCCCCGCTCCCGATGCCGACTGGCTGGCCGCGCTCGATCGCGACGCCCTGCACGGCGCGGCGCATGAACGCGCCGCCGAAGCGTGGCGACTGGCCTGCGAAGTGCATCCGCAATTGCCGCGTCCGGCGGCCTGGTTCGATCTGCGTGGCAAGGGCGCTGGCCAGGCACATTTCGGCCGTGGCGGGCTGCGCTTCAATCCGCAGCTGCTCGCCGAGAACCGCCTGGCGTTCTTCACCGAGGTGATCCCCCACGAAATGGCCCACTGGCTGGTCCATCATCTCGCTGAAGGTCCGCAGGCGCGCCCCCATGGCCGCGAATGGCGGCACGTGATGCGCGCGCTCTATGGCCTCGAGCCGCGGGCGACGCACGTCTTCGACACGCGCACGGCGAGCCCGGCGCCGTATCGCTACCGCTGCGCCTGCCGCGATCACTTCTTCAGCCGCCGTCGTCATGCCAGCGCCCGCGCCGGGCGGGACTACTTTTGCCGCAAGTGCCGCAACGCGCTGGTCTACAAGGATTGTACGGTGCTCCGGGGTTAAAATAAACGTTTGATATAAAAGCTAAATTTGCTTCTACCAATGTCTAATTGGGGGGCTTGCCCCCGCTGGGTATAAGCTGTCTACAATTTCATCATCGGCTTGGCCATACAATGCTGGCCGACTCGCCGAGCGCGAGGCCACCACTTCCAGGGACAGAGGCGCGACATGACCGAGCAGCAGAAAGTCCATCCAGTCAGTGAGGAGTTTGCCGCCAACGCATGGGCCGACAAGGAGAAATACCTGTCGATGTACCAGCAGTCGGTCGACGACCCGCAAGGCTTCTGGGCCGAGCAGGCCAAGCGCCTCGACTGGTCCAAGGCGCCGACCCAGATCAAGCACGCCACCTTCGATGCCGACAACGTGGACATCCGTTGGTTCGAGGATGGCGAACTCAACGCCTGCTACAACTGCCTGGACCGCCACCTCGAGCGGCGCGGCGACCAGCCGGCGATCATCTGGGAAGGTGACGACCCCAGCGATTCCAAGACCTACAGTTTTCGCGAACTGCACGCGCGCACCAGTCAGCTGGCCAATGCGCTGAAGTCGATGGGCGTCGGCAAGGGCGATACCGTCACCCTGTACATGCCGATGGTGCCCGAGGCGAGCATGGCGATGCTCGCCTGCGCGCGCATCGGCGCGATCCATTCGGTGGTGTTCGGCGGCTTCTCGCCGGACGCGCTGGCCCAGCGAGTGGTCGACGCGCAATCCAAGGTGGTGATTACCGCCGACGAGTCGATTCGTGGCGGCAAGCATGTCCCGCTCAAGGAAAACGTCGACGCCGCGCTGACCCGCGAGGGTACCGATGTGGTCGACAAGGTGCTGGTGGTCAAGCGCAGCGGTGGCGAGATCGACTGGCACGAGGGTCGCGACGTGTGGTTCCACGAGCGCGTCGATGAGCAGTCCAGCGACTGCCCGGCGGAGCCGATGAACGCCGAGGATCCGCTGTTCATCCTCTACACCTCGGGCTCCACCGGCCAGCCCAAGGGGCTCAAGCACACCACCGGCGGCTACCTGCTGCATGCCGCGTTGACCCATCAGTACGTGTTCGATTACCAGGAAGGCGAAGTCTACTGGTGCGCTGCCGATGTCGGCTGGATCACCGGCCACAGCTATATCGTCTACGGTCCGCTGGCCAACGGCGCGACCACGCTGATGTTCGAGGGCGTGCCCAGCTACCCGACGCCGGGGCGCATCGGCGAGGTGATCGACAAGCACCACGTCTCGATTCTGTATACCTCGCCCACCGCGATCCGCGCGCTGATGGCTCACGGCGACACGGTGATGGACTCCAGCACGCGCAACAGCCTGCGCCTGCTGGGATCGGTGGGCGAGCCGATCAATCCCGAGGCCTGGGAGTGGTTCCATCGGGTGATCGGCAACTCTAAGTGCCCGATCGTCGATACCTGGTGGCAGACCGAGACCGGCGGCATCATGATCGCGCCGCTGCCCGGCGCCGTCGATCTCAAGCCGGGCTCGGCGACGCGGCCGTTCTTCGGCGTGCTGCCGGCGCTGGTCGACAACGAGGGCAACATCCTCGAGGGCGCCAGCAACGGCAATCTGGTGATTCTCGACTCCTGGCCGGGACAGGCGCGCTCGATCTGGCAGAACCACGAGCGCTTCGTGCAGACCTATTTCTCGGCCTACCCGGGCAAGTATTTCACCGGCGACGGCTGCCGCCGCGACGAGGACGGCTATTACTGGATCACCGGGCGTGTCGACGACGTGATCAACGTCTCGGGGCATCGCATGGGCACCGCCGAGATCGAATCCTCGTTGGTCGCCCATCAGGCGGTGGCCGAGGCCGCGGTGGTCGGCTACCCCCATGATATCAAGGGCCAGGGCATTTACATCTACGTCACCCTGGGCGACGAGTACGAGCCCAGCGACGAGCTCAAGAAGGAACTGACCCAGTGGGTGCGCAAGGACATCGGTCCGATCGCCTCGCCGGACGTGATCCAATGGGCGCCGAGCCTGCCGAAGACCCGCTCGGGCAAGATCATGCGCCGCATTCTGCGCAAAATCGCCGCCAACGAGACCGATGGCCTGGGCGATACCAGTACCCTGGCCGATCCCAGCGTGGTCCAGGATCTGATCGAGAATCGCGCCAACCGCTAAGCCTCGTTCAGCCAGTGCCGTCGGCCACCCGGAGTCGCCAGCGCCTCAACGGATGAATGTCGAAACGGATGGAGCACGCCAGTTCATCGACGGTTTTTGGCCTCTCTCGCCGGTCTTCAAGGGCCGGCTTTTTCATGGCCGATCGCATGCGTTGACAGCGGGCTTCGCGAGGCTTGGGAATCGGCGCAGGCATGGGGTAACATGCCAGGCACCCTAGGCGACAGGCCCGGCCGCGAAGTGCCCGACGCGACGGCTCGCTGCAGGAGGATCCGGAGGAGACTCAATGGCTTTTGCCCAGAAATTTATCGTCGCCGATGATCACCCGCTGTTTCGAGCGGCGTTGACGCAGGCGCTGCGACAGGTCGCGCCGCAGGCCGAGATCGTCGAATCCGACACCATGGATGCGACGACCGAGGTGGTGACGCGACACCCCGATGCCGACCTGATTCTGCTCGACCTGCACATGCCGGGCGCGCATGGCTTCTCGGGGCTGATCCAGTTGCGTGGACAGACCCCGGAGATCCCGGTCGCGGTGATCTCGGGCAGCGACGAGCCGCACGTGGTGCGCCGGGCGATCGATTACGGCGCCTCGGGGTTCATTCCCAAGTCGTCGTCGTTGAGCGAGATCGCCGCGGCGGTCAGCGAGATTCTCGGCGGCGAGATCTGGCTGCCCGAATCGCTGGCCGATGTGCTCGGTGAGGCCGACGAAGAGGACACCCGCTTCGCCGAAGCGATCGCCTCGCTGACCCCCCAGCAGTTTCGCGTGCTCAACATGCTCACCGAAGGGCTGCTCAACAAGCAGATCGCCTACGAGCTCAGCGTCTCGGAAGCGACCATCAAGGCGCATGTCACGGCGATTCTGCGCAAGCTCGGCGTGCATTCGCGCACCCAGGCGGTGATCGCCGCGCAGAAGCTCGAGGTCGAACCGCCCAAGGTCGAATCCTGAGTCCGCGAGTGGCCTGAGCGGTGCGCTAAAAGCCTCCTGAAAACGTAAGAAGCCGCCCTGCAGTCATGCGGGGCGGCTTCTTACATTGTGCGTCACCGATTTGTCCGGCGCAGCGACTGGTAATCAGCGTTGGCGTTCGAGGAATTCGCGCATCGCGGCCACCGTCTCCTCGCTGCAGTGATGCTCGATGCCTTCGGAGTCGGCGCGGGCGACGTCCTCGGGGACGCCCAGCGCGCATAGTGTGTCGAGCACCACGCGATGGCGCTGGGCGACGCGTTCGGCCAGCCCCTCGCCCTGGGCGGTGAGAAAGATGCCGCGATAGGGGCGGGCGATGGCCAGGCCGTCGCGCTTGAGCTTGGCGACCACCTTGGATACCGCGGCTGCGCTGACCCCGAAGCACTCGGCGAGATCGCTGGCGCGCGCCTCGCCGAGTTTGGCATGCAGGTGGGCGATTTCCTCCACGTAGTCCTCGACCAGTTCAGTCTGATGGTCCTGCCGCACGCGCTTGAAATATTCATGTTTTGGCAGTGAGTTCATTCGCAACCTGGTTCGGTTAACCCGCGAGAGTGAAAAACAGCACGTAGGCGTTGAGGCCAATGATCAGTGTACAGATGACGCCTCCGATCAGGGTCACGGCCTTGTGGTTGACCAGATTGCCCATGACCTTGCGATTGGCCGTAAAGCATAACAGAGGCACCAGCGCGAAGGGGATGCCGAAACTGAGAATTACCTGACTGGCGACCAGCGCCTTCTGTTCGGAGACGCCGAGCATGATTACCACCAGCGCCGGCAGCATGGTGATCAGGCGCCGTAACCAGATCGGGATCGTGAAGTTGACGAATCCCTGCATGATTACCTGGCCCGACAGGGTGCCGACGATCGACGAGGACAGACCGGCCAGCAGCAACGCCGCACCGAAGATATGGCTGGCGGTGGCCTGCCCCATCATCGGCGCGAGCAGCTTGTAGCTGTCGCTGATGGTGGCGATGTCGACACGCCCCTGAGCGTGGAATACCGCGGCGGCCATCGCCAGCATGCTCAGGTTGACCAGTCCGGCGATCGCCATGCCGATGATCACGTCGAGACGATAGTACTTCATCAGCCGCCGGCGCTGACTGTCGTCGGTGACCCGGATGCGGTCCTGCGACAGCGCCGAATGCAGGTAGATGACATGCGGCATGATGGTCGCGCCGAGTATCCCTGCCGCCAGATAGAGCGAATAGCCGTCCGGAAAGCCGGGAATCAGCAAGCCCTTGAGCAGCGGCTCGACGGCCGGTCGACTGAGCAGCATTTCAAGCAGGAAACCCGCGGCGATGGCGAGAATCATCGAGCCGATGAGGATTTCCATCAGTCGGAAGCCGTAGCGATGCAGGTGCAGGGCCAGGTAGGTGATCGCTCCGGTCAGCAGCGCGCCCTCCATCAATGACAGGCCGAACAGCAGATTGAAAGCCAGCGCCGCGCCGAGGAACTCGGCGAGGTCGGTGGCGATGGCCACGACTTCCGCCTGGACCCAGTAGAACCACACCAGCGGCCGTGGGTAGCGCTCGCGGATGACCTGCGGCAGGTTGCGGCCGGTAGCCAGCCCCAGGCGCGCCGACAGCGTCTGGATCAGCATTGCCATCAGGTTGGCGGTCAGCACGACCCACAGCAGGGCGTAGCCATAGCGCGAACCGGCTTCGATATTGGTGGCGAAGTTGCCGGGGTCGATGTAGGCCACGGCGGCGATCAGCGCGGGGCCGAAGAACGCCGTCCAGCCCCAGCGACGGCGCTTGCCGCGCAGCGCGAAGGCCGCCTTGTCGCGGATCGCATTGTCGGAGATCGATTGCAGCATCATGCGAGCTCTCAGTGACTGACATCCATGATGGATCAACCGCAGTTAACAACTGATCTCAAGGTTAATTTGTAGTCTGCGCATTGTCCAATAGTCCTGCAAAAGAGAGCCGATTGGTAGCGCCTATTGGCTTGGGCTGGTAGTCGCTGGGCTGCGGCTAGTGCTCCTGGCGCGTGGCACGACTGGCCTGCAGGGTTCGCGTCAGGAGCGCGCGCAGCGCGGCGGGGCGCACCGGTTTCAGCAGCAGCTGATAGCCGCCGCGCTTGATCTGCTCGGCGACTTCCTCGGTACGATCGGCGGTGATCACGATCCCCGGTACCGGCCCGCGACAGCGCTCGAGCAACGTCTCGAGGGCCATCAAGCCGGTGACCTCGTTGTCGAGATGATAGTCGGCGAGGATCGCGTCGGGATCGCCGTCGATGTGGCGCAGTACCGATTTGGCGCCACCGATCGAGGTGGCGGTGAACACCTCGCACCCCCAGCCGGTCAGCATCGCCTTCATGCCTTCGAGGATCAGCGTTTCGTTGTCGATGCACAGGATACGCGCGCCCTTGAGCTTGTTGCTGGTACGGCTATTGGAGGGCTCTTCGCTGGCCCTGGCCACCTGCTGGGCGCTGACTGTCGGTACGTCGACGGAGAACACCGTGCCCACGCCCTCCCAGGAGCGAACCTTGAGCGGATGATCGAGCACGCGGCTCATGCGATCGGCGATCGACAGCCCCAGACCCAGGCCCTTTTCGCTCTCCTTGTGACGCGAGGCCTGATCGAGACGCCGGAATTCCTGGAAGATCTCGGCCTGCTTGGATTCGGGGATCCCCGGGCCGGTGTCCCAGACCTGGATCGACAGCCGCCCGGCGCGGTGCCGGCAGCCCAGCAGCACGCGGCCGTGCTGAGTGTAGCGCAGCGCGTTGGAGAGAAAGTTCTGCACGATGCGCCGCAGCATCTGGGCGTCGCTGTCGATCCATCGGGCGGTGGGGACGACGACCAGGTCGAGGCCGCGTTCGTCGGCCATCACTTCGAATTCGGCACGCAGCGGGCGGAAGATGTCGGCCAGTGCGAAGTGGCTGCGGCGCGGTGTCAGGGCACCGGCGTCGAGCTTGGAAATATCGAGCAGGGTGCTGAGCAGCTCCTCGGCGGTCTGCAGTGAATTGTCGATATGCCCGAGGGTTCGCGAGTGATCGCTGGACAGTTGTTCCTGCGACAGCGCCGAAGTGAACAGTCGTGCGGCGTTGAGCGGTTGCAGCAGGTCGTGGCTGGCGGCGGCCAGAAAGCGGGTCTTCGAGGTGTTGGCGTCCTCGGCGACTTGCTTGGCCTGGCGCAGCGCCTGCTCGGCTTCGGCGCGGACGTGGTTTTCCTGGCGCAGCGCGGCGTTGGCCTCCGACAGCGCCTGGGTGCGCTCGCGCACGCGCTCCTCGAGGTTCTCGTTGGTCTCCTTGAGGGCGATCTCGGCCAGCCGGCGCTCGGTGATGTCCTGATAGAGCGCGAAGAAGCCGAGTATTCCGCCGCTGTCGCCGAAGTGCGGCGTATAGGTGACCAGCAGGTAGCGGGTGCCGCCATCGTCGTCCAGCGAGACCTCGAAGCTGACCCGCTCGCCGTCCAGCGCACGGTGCATCCATGGCATGCGCTCGCGAGCCACGGCGGGAGAGATCACATTGTCGACGCGCTCGCCGATCACCGCGTTGCGATCGACCTTGAAGACCTGCTCATAGGCGCGGTTGGTGAAGAGGTAACGGCATTCCTTGTCGAAGTAGGCGATCAACGCCGGTACGTTGTCGGTGTAGATGCGGATGTTGTTCTCGGAGCGGATCAGCGCTTCCTCGGTGCGCTTCTGCTGGGTGATGTCCTGATAGGTATAGACGAAACCGCCGCCGGGCATCGGGTTACCTTGCACCTCGAGCACGCTACCGTCCTGGCGATAGCGCACGTAGCGGTGCGGATGGCCCTGGCGGATGTTGTCCATCAGCAGTTCGACGTGCTCCTCGGGGTCGCCGGGGCCGTATTCGCCATTCAGGGCGTTGTAGCGCAGCACTTTGTCGAACGGTGCGCCGACCCGGATCAGGTGGTCGGGAAAGCGGAACAGTTCCAGGTAGCGCTGGTTCCACACCACCAGGCGCAGGTTCTGGTCGACCACGCTGATGCCCTGGTTGATGTTCTCGATGGTCGCCTGCAGCAGCGCGCGGTTGAATTCGAGAACCTGCGAGGCCTCGTCGACGATCGAAATGACGTCCGAGATGCCGATGCCGCGGCCCTGCAGCGCTGAATTGACGACGATGCGCGCCGAGGAGGCGCCGAGCACCGAGGCCAGGAAGCGCTCGGTGAACTGGATCACGTCGATCGAGGCGCGGGTATTGTGATCCAGGGTCTGGCCATTGCGCAGCGCGTAGTCGTCGAAGGCGCGCTCGACCTGGCCGGCGCCCAGGAAACGCTCGCACAGCACCTTGAGATCGCCCACCGTGGTGGCGCCGGTCCAGGGCCGGTTGATCGAGGTCTGGCGGGTCTCGACGCTGTCGACGAACAGCGAGGCCTGAATGCGTTCGACCACCCGCTGCGGCGTGACCTGCGAGACGAAGATATAGCAGAACAGGTTGAGCCCCAGCGACAGCATCACCCCATGGGTGAAGGGACTGCCGATATTCAGTGAGAACAGCCGGTCGGGGGCCAGCCACTCGATACCCAGCGGACCGTTGGCGAGCCAGCCGCCGGGCACCACGCCGGCATTGATCAGTGCCGGCAGCAGCAGGGTGTAGGCCCAGATCGCGAAGCCCACGTTCATCCCGGCGATCACCCCGAGGCGGTTGCCGCGCTTCCAGTAGAGTCCGCCGAGCAGCGCCGGGGCGAACTGCGCCGCGGCGGCAAACGACAGCATCCCGGTCGAGGCCAGCGAGCTGAACTCGGCGATCAACTGATAGAACACGTAGGCCAGCGCCAGGATCACCACGATGGTCACGCGCCGCGCCCGCAGCACCAGACGGCCGTAGTCGCGGGCCTTGGTGTCGAACCAGCGCAGCCGGAACAGCAGCGGAATGACGATCTCGTTGGAGACCATGATCGACACCGCGACGGTGGCGACGATGACCATGCCGGTGGCCGCCGAAAAGCCGCCGATGAAGGTGGAAAGCGTCAATAACGGGTTGTCGAAGGCGATAGGCAATGCCAGCACGAAGGTATCGGGCTCGACGCTGCCGTCGGGGAACAGCGTCAGCCCGGCGGCGGCCAGCGGCAGCACGAAGATGCCGAAGGCCACCAGGTAGAGGGGAAACAGCCAGCGTGCGCGTGCGGCGTCGTCGCTGTGGGTGTTCTCGACCACGGTGACGTGGAACTGGCGCGGCAGGCAGAAGATCGCCAGCATGGCGAGCAGGGTCTGGGCCCAGAAGCTCTGGCCGAAATCCTGTTCGGTGAGCTGGCGCTGGAGCTGCAGAAAATCGTCGGCGCGGGTCAGCATATCGCCCATGCCGTCGAACACCCCCCAGGTGACATAGGCACCCAGCGCCATGAAGGCGCTCAGCTTGACTATCGACTCGAAGGCGATGGCCTGGATCAGGCCCTCGTGATGTTCGGTGGCGTCGGTATGCCGGGTGCCGAACAGAATCGCGAACAGCGCCATGACTGCGGCGACGTAGAAGGCGGTATCGGCGAATAGCGGCGTGCGGGTCATGTCCGTCGAAGCGGTCAACACCGTGAAGGCGGCGGACACGGCCTTCAACTGCAAGGCGATGTAGGGCAAGGTGCCGACCAGCGCCACCAGACTGGCGAAGGCCGCCAGTGACTGGGTCTTGCCATAGCGCGAGGCGATGAAGTCGGCGATCGAGGTGACGTTCTGTCGTTTGGCGACGCGAATCATCTTGGCCAGCACTGGCCAGAACAGCAGGAAGGTCAGCAATGGGCCGATGAAGATGCTGGCGAACGACCAGCCCGACGTGGCGGCCTGGCCGACGGCGCCGTAGTAGGTCCAGGAGGTGAAATAGATGGCCAGCGCCAGGCTGTAGATGACCGGTCGTCGGTTGGCCGGGCCGTGCCGACGTGCATGGCGATCGCCACGCCAGGCGATGAGAAACAGGATGGCGATGTAGCACAGCGAGACGGCGATCAGCAGCCAGCCTGGAAACATGAACTCTCTCCCTTGACCAGCGGCCATTCTAAGACAACACCGAGGATGAAGGCAGTCGCGATCCTGGACCCCGTGACGATCCCGTGGCGTGCCTGGCGGCAAGCCGCCAGACGCGTATCAAGCGTGGCGCGTCACTCCGAACACACCGCTTCGAGCAGCGGGTCGCTGCGTTCGAGTTGTCGCAAGCGCTCGACATCGGGCTGGCGATTGTCGGCGTTGAGCGGCACCATCTCCCGCGTCGCGCAATTCAGCAGATAGGTCTGATACGTCAGCAGGTCGCGATATTGTCGTTCGAAGCGGTAGAGGATGAATTCGACCAAGCGTTCCCCGTTGGCTTGCGAAGCCACCCTGTCGTTCCGGTCGACCACGCTGAAGGCGGTGGTCAGCGGATAGAGGTAGGTCCAGGGACGCCACAGCATCTGGCTCTTTTCGGTCGACACCACCTGTGCCGATTCGGGCAACTGCTGGCGCTTGTAACCGTACCAGGCATATTCGTAGTTGATCTGGTAGGCCAGTATGCCCAGCCCCGCGCACACCGGTACGATCCAGCGCGGCAGACGTTTACCGCTGAGCTGGCGCAACAACAGCGCCACGCCTGCGGCGCCCAGGCCGGCAAAGGCTGCCGCGACCAAATGCCATATCATAGTGAGTCCTTGCTCAAAGAATCGGGCTTCCCAGTGGGAAGCCCGATTCGGCTGGAGCCAGCGAGCTGACTCGCCAGGGTTGCATTATCGCCTAGTGATCGACCGCAGTGCCAGCCCCCTTGGGATAGCGCACGCTCTCCACCAGAGCCTGGATTTCCTTCGGTGGCTCCTCGGTGGCATTGGCGACCAGGAAGGCCACGGCGAAGTTGATGATGGCCCCTACCGCGCCGATGGACAGCGGGGAGATGCCCAGCACCCAGTTGGCGGCGGTATCCGGCAGGTTGTTGGTGCCCGGGATGAAGAACCAGCCCTTGTAGATGAAGATGTATACCAGGGTGAAGGTCAGCCCCGACAACATGCCGGCGATGGCGCCCTTGTTGTTCATCCGCGTGGAGAAGATCCCCATCATCAATGCCGGGAACAGCGAGGCGGCGGCGATGCCGAAGGCCAGTGCAACCACCTGGGCGGCGAACCCGGGTGGGTTGGCACCGAGGTAGGTGGCGACGACGATGGCCACCGACATCGAAATCCGCGCGGCCTGCAATTCGCCTTTCTCGGTGATTCGGGGATTGATCGCGCCCTTGATCAGGTCGTGACTGATCGCCGAGGAGATCGCCAGCAGCAGACCGGCCGCGGTGGACAGCGCGGCAGCCAGGCCGCCCGCGGCGATCAGACCAACCACCCAGCCGGGCAGGTTGGCGATTTCCGGGTTGGCCAGTACCAGGATATCGTTGCTGACCTGCAGTTCGTTGCCCTGCCAGCCGCGTCCGGAGAAGTCGGCCGAGCCGTTGTACATTTGGATGTTGCCGTCGTTGTTCTTGTCCTCGAAGGTGATCAGCCCGGTTTCTTCCCAGGTTCGAATCCAGTCGGGGCGATCGGCGTAGGCGATGGGGTTGGCGGCGGCGTCCTCGTAGTTCTCGACCTGGCCCGCCATGTCAGGGTAGATGGTGGTGATCAGGTTCAGGCGTGCCATCGAAGCCACGGCGGGCGCGGTGAGGTAGAGCAGGCCGATGAACACCAACGCCCAGCCGGCGGACCAACGTGCGTCGGCCACCTTGGGTACGGTGAAGAAGCGCATGATGACATGGGGCAGGCCCGCGGTACCGATCATCAGCGACAGCGTGAACAGCACCATGTTCAGCTTGTTGTCGACCATCGCCGTGTATTCGTTGAAGCCCAGCGCGGTGACCACTTCGTTGAGCTTGGCCAGCAGCGGCTCGCCGGAGGCGCTATTGTCGGAGAACAGGCCCAGCGCCGGTATCGGGTTGTCGGTCAGTTCCAGCGAGATGAACACCGCCGGAATGGTATAGGCGACGATCAGCACGATGTACTGAGCCACCTGGGTATAGGTGATCCCCTTCATGCCGCCCAGCACCGAATAAAAGAACACCACCACGGCGGCGATGATCAGGCCGGTGGTCGCATCGACTTCCAGAAAGCGCGAGAAGGCAACGCCAGCGCCGGCCATCTGACCGATGACGTAGGTGACCGAGGCCACGATCAGGCAGACCACCGCGACCATGCGTGCCGTCTTGCTGTAGAAGCGGTCGCCGATGAACTCGGGCACCGTGAACTTGCCGAACTTGCGCAGGTAGGGTGCCAGCAGCATGGCCAGCAGCACGTAGCCGCCCGTCCAGCCCATCAGGAAGGTCGAGTTGGCGTAGCCACCAGCGGCGATGAGGCCCGCCATCGAGATGAACGAGGCGGCGGACATCCAGTCGGCGCCGATCGCCATGCCGTTGGTGATGGGGTGGACCCCGCCGCCGGCAACGTAGAAATCCTTGGTCGTGCCGGCCTTGGCCCATATCGCGATACCGATATACAGCGCGAAGGAGGCGCCCACGAACAGGACATTGATCGCAAATTGACTCATGCCGACTTACTCCTCGAGGCCGAATTGCTTATCCAGCCGATTCATCTTCCAGGCATAGAAGAAGATCAAGCCGATGAAAGTCAGGATGGATCCCTGTTGCGCGAACCAGAAACCCAGGTCGGTACCGCCGACGGGGATGCCGGCGAGCAAGGGGCGTAGCAGGATGGCGAAGCCATAGGACACCAGCGCCCAGACGATCAGGCATCCGGTTATCAGGCGAAGGTTCGCCTTCCAGTAGGCAGCAGCGTTGGATTTGTCATCTGCCATATTATTGCTCTCCGTGTATTTAAGCGGGTAAGTGGCACTGAGGTCATGCTGGCCCGGCAGGGCAATCGCTCGTCTACAACAACGCTCATCGCTAACTCTCTGTATGCGACGAATGTCGCGTTGGGGGATGTTCTAGCCGGCTGACTCTCTTCGGTCGGCTCTTTTTATAGCGACTGTAGCGACTGAAGTCATCCTCCCTTCACGTCATGGCCCGTTGTCGAGGCGTATTATCGACGTGGGATTGCCCTGAGTGACTCAACAGCAATATTGGGCAACAAAAACAAAAAGTAAAATCCTCTACCTTAGTATTATGAGAAAAAGTTCATTAAGCTAATACTGTTTAAATTCAGTACTTTATTGCCATATTTTTACGATTGTTGCTGGTGCGATCCGGCGTTTATAGGACGATGGTCTAGGCAAGGGTTCATGGGACAATGGTCTAGGTCTGAGTGTGTAGATCGATAGTCTATCTTTTGTCGGGAAGCGGCGCGTTGTTATGCTGACTCGAGAAGTATGATTGCATGCAGTCATGCCGAGGCGCGAAACAATACGCATGCTGAATGGCTTCGATAATGTGCATATCAAGGGATGATTGTGCAAAGCATCATGGGTGTTGGACTTTCGCCTAATGTTGAACGCATGACGTCTTCATCAAGGATGACCCCACGTGATTGAAATGATTCGGCACTACGAGCAGACCGTTGCTGGGCATTGCGGCGCAACCTTCGAGGCTCCGGGTCTTGCTGCCGCCATCCGCCCGAATCACTGGCCCCCGGGTGAACGTCGGTTGTGCGGGGTCGCTATGACTATGAAGAGTGCAGCCTGATGGTCGATATCGACCTGTCACAACCGCCTTTCTCTCTGCTCGACGATGCCGGGCGTGCACGTGTGCTCAATGGCGTCGACCTGGCTTATTTCGATAGCGACGAGATCATTCTCGAGGTCGGCCAGCCCGGCGAGTTCGTGTATGTCATTCACAAGGGCGAGATCGCCGAGTTCGACCCACTCGCGCCAGGCGCTCAGGCGCGTATCGGTCATTACACCGCCGGCGACCTGTTCGGTGCCATCAGCATCCTCAACGGCACCAGCCGTTACCGCTTCAAGGTGGAACAGGAAAGCCTCTGCTATGTGATGCCCAAGGCGCTATTCGAGCGCCTGTGCGACGATTACCCGACCTTCGCCGAGTTCTTCCGCCGCGGGCTGGCGCAGAAGGCCCGCATGCTGGCCGAGCGCCGTGTCGAGAGCGGCGTGAACATGGCGAGTTTCATGCTCGCGCGGATCAGTGAATGCATGCGCGAGCCGCTGATCGTGACGGCGGCCACCAGCATTGCCAAGGCGGTCGGTCGGCTCAACGAGAGCCATGCCGATAGCCTGCTGGTCGGCAGTGACGGCCGCTTCGGCGTGGTGACCAAGACCGATATGCTCAATGCGCTGGTGATGGAAGGCGCGGCGCAGGATCGTCCGGTGGCCGGCATCGCCCATTTCGAGCTGGTGGCCGCCGGCCCCGATCAGTATCTGTTCGAGGCGCTGGTGAAGATGACTCGCCATGAGGTATCCAGGGTCGTGGTGGTGGAGCGGGACAGCCCGATCGGGGTGGTCGAGTTGACCGATGTGCTCAGCTATTTCTCCAGCCGCTCCTACGTGGTCAGCCTCGAACTCGAGCAGGCCGACGATATCGAGGCCCTGGCCCGCGCCAGTGCGCGGCTGCCGGGGCTGGTTCAGGCCTTGATGGCGCAAGGGGTCAAGCTCCGGTTCGCCATGGATCTGCTGGCAGCGCTCAATGGCCGCATCATCAACAAGGCCTTCCAGTTTCTCATCGAACCGCGCTGCCGGGCCCAGAGCTGTCTGCTGGTGATGGGCAGCGAGGGGCGTGGCGAACAGATCCTCAAGACCGATCAGGACAATGCGCTGATCGTCGCCGACGACAGCGACTGGCCGGATTGCGCCGACGCCATGCAGCGCTTCACCGAAACGCTCTATCGGCTGGGCTATCCGCCGTGTCCGGGCAATATCATGGTCTCGAACCCGGTCTGGGTGGACAGCGAGAGTGGCTGGCGCAGGACGATCACGCGCTGGGCCGAGCGGCGTGACGGCGCGGCGCTGATGAATCTCGCGATCATGCTCGACGCGCATGGCGTGGCCGGCGACATCCGCTTGCTGGAACGTCTGCGCGAGCATCTCTTCGCCAGCTGTTCGCACGATGAGCTGCTGTTGTCTTACCTTGCCCGGGCCGCGCTGCATTTTGCCGCACCATTGACCCTGTTCGGTACGCTCAAGAAGCCCCGGCACGGCATCGACATCAAGAAGGGTGGGATCTTCCCGATCGTGCACGGCGTGCGCACCCTGGCACTGGAATGCCGCATCACCGCGACCTCGACCCTGGGCCGGCTGGAGGCACTCGCCGATCAGGGGCGGCTGGAAGCGGACTTTTCCGCTGATCTCGGCGAGGCGCTGGCGCTGTTCATCGAGCTGCGCCTCAAGCAGCAACTGGCCCAGCTCAACGGTCGGCAGAACAGCGACGAACCCAACCTGGTCGTGGTCCAGACCCTGTCGTCGCTGGAGCGCGACCTGCTGCGCGAGGCGCTGCATATCGTCAAGGATTTCCAGCAACGCCTGACCCACCGTTTCCATCTCGAATACTGACGAGGGCTGCAATGATACGTTCGCTACGGCGTGTGGCCGACCGCCGCCGTCAAGCCGATGGCCGCTATGGTTGGTTGTTCAATCCCTACACCGGCGAGGAGCTGGTGGCCATCGATTGCGAAACCACCGGTCTTGACACCAAGACCGCCGAACTGGTCTCGATCGCCGCGGTGCGCATCAAGGGCGAGCGGGTGCTGACCAGCGATTCGCTGGACCTGCGTCTCCAGCCACCGGCCAGCCTGAGCGGCGACTCGATCAAGATCCATCGCCTGCGCGGAGTCGATCTGAACGATGGCGAGGCGCTCTATGATGCGTTGGAGACATTCCTCGATTTCGTCGGCAATCGTCCGCTGCTGGGCTGGTGCATCGATTACGACCTGGCGGTGATCAACCGTCACCTGCGGCCGCTGTTCGGCTTCGACCTGCCCAACGTGTGCCTCGACATGGCCCAGGTCTACCTGCGCGAGATGCGCCGGACGCGACCGCACCTGGAACCGACGGTGGATTTCGAGACGCTCGCCAGGGCACTCAACGTGCCGGTGATGGGGCGACATACCGCGCTTGGCGATGCCGTGACCACGGCGCTGATGTTCGTTCGCCTGAAGAAGGGCGCGCTGGAGGCGGGTTAGGCGGTAACGGCATCGCAAGTCGCCGGGCACGGTGATAGCATAGACGCGCCTTCATATCCCCGCGTGTCGTTCGACCCATGCAAGCATCTACCGGTACCCAGAAACGCGAGTTCAACAAGCTCCAGAAGCGCCTGCGTCGCCAGGTCGGCAACGCGATCATCGACTATGCGATGATCCAGGACGGCGACACGGTGATGGTCTGCCTGTCCGGGGGCAAGGACTCCTACACCCTGCTCGAGATGCTGCGCAACCTGCAGCGCAACGCGCCGATCGACTTCGATCTGGTGGCGGTCAATCTCGACCAGAAACAGCCCGGCTTCCCGGAGCATGTGCTGCCCGAGTACCTGAACGGCATCGGCGTCGACTATCATATTCTCGAGCGCGACACCTATTCGGTGGTCAAGGAGAAAACGCCCGAGGGCAAGACTACCTGTGCGCTGTGCTCGCGGCTGCGGCGCGGTTCGCTGTACGGCTACGCCGAGGAGATCGGCGCGACCAAGGTGGCGCTGGGTCACCATCGCGAGGATATCCTCGAGACGCTGTTCCTCAACATGTTCTATGGCGGTTCGCTCAAGTCGATGCCGCCCAAGC
This sequence comes from Halomonas sp. IOP_31, assembly GCF_021151495.1. Taxonomy (NCBI): domain Bacteria; kingdom Pseudomonadati; phylum Pseudomonadota; class Gammaproteobacteria; order Oceanospirillales; family Halomonadaceae; genus Halomonas; species Halomonas sp. IOP_31. Next base: position 55,840 of record NZ_JAIRBP010000007.1, read on the forward strand.
TGCTCTCCGACGACGGCAAGAACATCGTCATCCGCCCGCTGGCCTACTGCCGCGAGGCGGACATCGCCGAGTTCGCGCGGCTGATGGCGTTTCCGATCATTCCCTGCAACCTGTGCGGCTCGCAGCCCAACCTGCAGCGCCAGGTGATCAAGGAGATGCTTGCCGACTGGGAGCGCAGGCACCCCGGACGGCTGGAGACGATGTTCAAGGCGGTCACCAACGTCGCGCCCTCGCAGCTCGCCGACCGCGAGCTGTTCGACTTCGAAGGGCTCGAGGACAAGCAGCGGCGCATGAACGAGGGGCGCATCGCGGCCTTCGACCTGCTGGCGCGCGAAGCCTGAATCCGCGCCTCGCCAGCCACCTCGCACTCATGACAATGGCCCGCCGCGGATGGTCTTCTCGATACCGCCCATGATGGTCGTGCCGTCCTCGACGGCGAGCGCGGCATACCAGGCCCGGGTGGCCGCAGGATTCGCGCCATGGGTGGTCTCGGCGCGCTTGCGGGCGCGAGCGACGATTTCGCCGACCCGCGCGACCCGTGCCGCGTCGTAGGCCTTGAGTGCGGCAGCAATGTCGCCCTCGGCATTTTCCAGCACCCGGGCCAGCACCCAACCGTCCTCCATGGCCTGGCAGCCGCCCTGGCCCAGGTCGGGGGCCATGCCATGCGCGGCGTCGCCGATGATCGCCGTGCGCTGACCGACCAGCCGGTCCAGCGGCTCGATATCGTGGATCTCGACGCGGGCCATCTGCGCCGGCTCGAAGCGCTCGATCAACCGCTGTACCGGAGCCGCCCAGCCGGCGAAATGTTCACGCAATTCGTCGCGGTAGCGCGCCGGGTCGCTGGCGGTGCCGGCTGGCAGCGGCACGTCGAAGAAGCAGTAGAACTCGGGGTTGGCGGCGTCGCCGCTCATCGGCATCAGCGACACCCGCTGATGCTCGCCGACGTACTGCACCCAGTGATCGAGCGGCGCCAGGTCGGCGCTGGCCGGCACGCGCACGTTCCAGTTGACGTAACCGCAGTAACGCCGTGCCACGCGATGGCCGAGCACTTTCTCGCGCAGCCGCGAATGGGTGCCGTCGGCGATCACCAGCAGATCGGCGGTTTGTCGGCTGCCATCGTCGAAATGCGCGGTGACGCCCTCGGCGTCGCTGTCGAAATCGCTGCATGTCACTCCCAGGCGCACATTGCGCTCGCCCACCGCCTCGAGCAGCAGGCGCTGCAGCTCGGCGCGGGCAATTGGACAGGCGCGCTGGCCGACCGCCTGGTAAAGGGGCGCGAGGCTGAATTCGCTGAGCGTCTCGCCATCCCTGGTGGCGTAGCGCATATGCCGCATGTCGCCGCTGACGCGTTCGACGGCCTCGCCGAGGCCCAGCCGCTTGAGTACCTTGACGCCGTTGGACCACACCGAGATCGCCGCACCCACCGGCCGTAGCTCGCTGACCCGGTCGACCACGCTGACCCGATGGCCGGCCTGTTGCAGCGCCAGCGCGGCGGTCAGTCCGCCCATGCCGGCGCCGATGACGAGGAGGTTCAAAGCGGCCATGATGCGTTCCGTGGTTGTCGATGAGGTGACCGGGTCCGAATTGCGGCTTGACCGATCGTTCAGGTTTCATGCTAAGCGATCTCTCGAGGCGTCTGCAAAGCGCCTGGCATGTCGTGTCGCGGCTCGCAGACAGTCATGTCGATCTTCCGATTGGAGGAATCTGCGTACCATGGACACCCCAGCGGCAGAATAAAGCGATTACCGGGAGGAATATGACTATTTACCGGCAGCGGGGCTATCGGCGGGTTGCGCCGCAGATGCTCAGCGAGGCCTTGGCGTCAGCGGATGATGCGCTGCTGTATATCGACGGCCTGGGGCCGCTGGAAAAACTCGGCGAGGCGCGCCATGGGCGCCTGCTGCTGGCGCATGGGGCGGGCGCCGGGCAGGATGCCGCGTTCATGCGCCAGCTGCGCCAGGCCCTGGCGGACGAAGGCGTGCAGACCCTGGCATTGGAGTTCGCCTACATGCAGCGCATGCGCGAGGAGCAGCGTCGCCGGCCGCCACCGCGTGCCGAGCGGTTGGTCGAGGAGCTGCGCCGTTGGCGCGAGGCGCTCGATGTCGCGGGGCTGGCGCCGGCCTGGCTGGGCGGCAAGTCGCTGGGCGGGCGGGTCGCCAGTCTGCTCGCCGCCGAGGACGGCGCGCCCGGGCTGATCCTGTGCAGCTATCCCTTTCATCCGCCGGGCAAGCCCGAGCGCACGCGGCTGGCGCACTGGCCGACGTTGCGCTGTCCGACGCTGGTCCTGCAGGGCACGCGCGACCCATTCGGTAGCCAGGAGGAGGTCGCCGGTTATACACTGCCGAGCGGCGCCGAGGTGCATTTTCTCGCCGACGGCGAGCATGACTGGCGGCCGCGCCGCGCCACCGGGCGCAGTCAGCAATCGCTGATCGACGAGGCCGCGGCGGTCGCCGCCCGCTGGATGGCCAAGACGCGGTGAGACGTGCTTCAAGCACCGGGACGCTGTCGAAAAGGCGTTGACATTCCGACGTTGCCCGGTAGAATGCAGCGCCACGTGACCGGGTGGTTAGCTCAGTTGGGAGAGCACCAGCCTTACAAGCTGGGGGTCACTGGTTCGAACCCAGTACCACCCACCAAATCACGTTGCGAAGACATGCGGACCGGTAGTTCAGTCGGTTAGAATGCCGGCCTGTCACGCCGGAGGTCGCGGGTTCGAGTCCCGTCCGGTCCGCCATTCTTCGTGCCGATTTCGCCTGGCGATTTCGGATTGACCAGGCAGCTGCGTGTTGACGGCGGTGACAGCCCGATGCGTTGAAAATGGACCGGTAGTTCAGTCGGTTAGAATGCCGGCCTGTCACGCCGGAGGTCGCGGGTTCGAGTCCCGTCCGGTCCGCCATGTCTGTCGAGATTCTGCTACAGGTTCTCTACTAGTAGATTCTCTAGTAGCCCCGCTAACTTGTGTAGCGCATTCGATGGGTGATTAGCTCAGTTGGTTAGAGCACCAGCTTCACATGCTGGGGGTCACTGGTTCGAGTCCAGTATCACCCACCACGCGGATATAATGCGGACCGGTAGTTCAGTCGGTTAGAATGCCGGCCTGTCACGCCGGAGGTCGCGGGTTCGAGTCCCGTCCGGTCCGCCATTTCCCTCCCTGCACCATTCGCCGCCTCGCATTGCCGGGCAGGCCCCACGCGTCCAGCCTGTCTTCCGTCTTCCGTCTTCCGTCTTCCGTCTTCCGTCTTCCGTCTTCCGTCTTTGGCCTTGGTCGCGATTGTTTCCATGCGGCGATTCGCTACACTGTTCATACAGTTGTTTGAATCTTGCCGAGGAACCTCCGTGACCGCTTATCCGCACCTGTTCCAGCCGTTGCAGCTGGGCTCGATCACCTTGCCGAATCGCGTCCTGATGGGCTCCATGCACACCAATCTCGAGGAAGCGCCGGACGGGTTTGCGCGGCTGGCGGCGTTCTATGCCGAGCGCACGCGCGCCGGCGTGGGGCTGATCGTTACCGGCGGGATCGCACCCAACGCCGAAGGGGCGGTGTTTCACGGCGCGGCCAAGCTGACCAGCACCGCAGAAGCCGATCGGCACCGTGTCGTCACCACGGCGGTTCACGAGGCGGGCGGGCGCATCTGCCTGCAGATCCTGCACGCTGGACGCTACGCCTATTCCCCCGATCTGGTGGCGCCTTCGGCGATTCAGGCGCCGATCAACCCTTACCCGCCGCGCGCGCTCGATGGCGACGAAATCGAGCGGACGATCGCCGATTACGTCGAGTGCGCGCGGCTGGCCGGCGAGGCCGGCTACGACGGCGTCGAAGTGATGGGCTCCGAGGGCTATCTGATCAACCAGTTCGTCTGCGCGCGCACCAATCGGCGCGACGATGAATGGGGCGGGCCGTTCGAGAACCGCATGCGCTTTGCAGTGGCGATCGTCGAGCGCATCCGCGAGGCGCTGGGCGAGGCGTTTCTGATCATCTTCCGGCTGTCGATGATCGACCTGGTCGAGGAGGGCAGCACCTGGCAGGAGGTGGTCGCGCTGGGGCGCGCCGTCGAGGCCGCCGGGGCGGGCCTGATCAATACCGGCATCGGCTGGCACGAGGCGCGGGTGCCGACCATCGTCACCAGCGTGCCGCGGGCAGTGTTCAGCGAACTGACCCGGCGCATGAAGGCCGAGCTCAAGGTGCCGTTGATCACCACCAACCGCATCAACATGCCCGAGATCGCCGAGCGGGTGCTGGCCGACGGCCACGCCGACATGGTCTCGATGGCCCGCCCGTTCCTTGCCGATCCGCAGTGGGTGAGCAAGGCGCGCGCCGGCGACAGCGCGGCGATCAATACCTGCATCGCCTGCAACCAGGCGTGCCTGGACCATACCTTCCAGGGCAGGCTGACTTCGTGCCTGGTCAATCCGCGCGCCTGTCACGAGACCGAGCTGACGATCGCGCCGGCCGATACGCCCAAGTCGGTGGCGGTGGTTGGTGCCGGGCCGGCGGGGCTGGCCAGCGCAGTGACCGCGGCCCAGCGCGGCCACCGGGTGGTGCTGTTCGAGCGCCAGGCCGACATCGGCGGCCAGTTCAACTTCGCCCGCCTGATTCCCGGCAAGGAGGAGTTCGCCGAGACGCTGCGCTACTACCGCGAGATGCTCGAACGTCATGGCGTCGATGTGCGTCTCGGAACCGCCGCGGATATCGAATCGCTGCGCGGCTTCGACGCGGTGATCCTGGCCAGCGGGGTGCGTCCGCGCGCGCTCGAGCTGCCCGGCAGCGATCATCCCAGCGTCATCGACTACCCGACGGCGATCCGTCATCCCGAGCGGGTCGGGCGGCGGGTGGCGATCGTCGGCGCCGGCGGCATCGGCTTCGACGTCGCCGAGCTGTTGAGTCATGCGGGGCATCCGGCGCTCGACCCCGCCGCCTGGTGCGCCGAATGGGGGGTCGACCTGACGGTCGACGGGCCCGGCGGTCTCAAGCCGTCGGCGGCGGTGGCGTCGCCGCGCCAGATCCATCTGCTGCAGCGCAAGACCTCGAAGCCGGGCAAGGGGCTGGGCACCACCACCGGCTGGGTGCATCGCGCCGCGTTGCGCCATCGCGGGGTGGAAAGCTGGGCGGGCTGCGAGTATCTGGGTATCGACGACGCCGGGCTGACGCTGCGCGTCGACGGCGAGCGGCGGCGCCTGGCGGTCGACAGCATCGTGATCTGCGCCGGTCAGGAGTCGGTGATCGAACTGCTCGAGCCACTGCGCGCCGCCGGGGTGGCGGTGCAGGTGATCGGCGGTGCCGAGAAGGCCGCCGAGCTGGATGCCAAGCGGGCCATCGATCAGGGCACCCGGGTGGCCGCGGCGCTCTAGCGCGGCGGCTCGCGTGCAGCGCGCACAGTGGTAGACTCATGTAGCGTGTTACCCACGCGACGCCGGGCCGCGATGGCACCCAGTCGTGGCTTGCAACCATAACAGCCCTCAAAGGAAGCCGACATGCCCGCCGATTGCTCTCCACGCTTCGTGGCCAGCGACAATACCTCTGGCATCTGCCCTGAGGCGCTGGAGTACCTGCTCAAGGCCAACGCCTGCGATGATCTCGCCTACGGCAACGACAGCTGGACCCAGCGTGCCGCGGATCGCTTTCGCAGCTTCTTCGACTATGACTGCGAGGTGTTCTTCGTCTTCAACGGCACCGCCGCCAACTCGCTGTCGCTGGCGGCCATGGGCCAGAGCTATCACAGCGTGATCTGCCATGAGCTGGCACATATCGAGACCGATGAGTGCGGCGGTCCGGAATTCTTTTCCAACGGCTCCAAGCTGCTGACCGCCAGCGGCGCTGACGGCAAGCTCACTCCCCAAGGCATCGAGCGGCTGGTCACCAAGCGTAGCGACATCCACTATCCCAAGCCGCGGGTGGTCTCGATCACCCAGGCCACCGAGGTGGGAACGGTCTATACCCGCGAGGAACTGCTCGGTATCCGGGCGATGGCCGACAAGTACGATCTGCGGCTGCACATGGACGGCGCGCGCTTCGCCAATGCCTGTGCCTCGCTCGCGGCCTCGCCGGCCGAACTGACCTGGCAGGCCGGGGTCGACGTGCTGTGCTTCTCGGGGACCAAGAACGGCTTGCCGATGGGCGAGGCGGTGGTCTTCTTCAACCGCGAGCTGGCCGAGGATTTTGACTATCGCTGCAAGCAGGCCGGTCAGCTGGCCTCCAAGATGCGGTTTATCGCCGCACCCTGGCTGGGGCTGATCGAGACCGGCGCATGGCTGGACAACGCCAGTCATGCCAATGCCATGGCCGGCTACCTGGCAGACGGGCTGGCGGCGCTGCCCGGCACCGAGCTGATGTTCCCGGCCCAGGCCAACAGCGTGTTCGTCAAGCTGCCGCCGGCGGTGCTGGCCCGGTTGCGCGAACTCGGCTGGACCTTCTATACCTTCATAGGCGCTGGCGGCGCTCGCTTCGTGTGCGCCTGGAATACCACCACAGAGCTGCTCGATGACTTGTTGAGCGATATTCGTCTAGCGCTGGAGGCGAGCCATTCCAATGTCGGTTGAGCAGTTTTCGGCATCGTCATCGAACCAAATGGGCCGCCCGGAGCTCTTAGAAAAAAGCGGGGCGCCATGCGGTTGCGTTGAAAGACCTCATGCCAGGCTCTCCCTTGCAAGCGCTTTAATCCGTCTACGCTGATTGATACGCCAGCCCGGTAGTCGTTGTCTGTCCTCAGCGGCCGGGTGTCGCGATCCAAGGAGGCCTCAATGAGCATCTTTGATCATGTCCAGAGCCGTTACGAGCAGGTTCGCCAGGAAGAGATGAGTCTGCAGGAATACCTGGAACTGTGCCGCAAGGACCCTGGCGTCTATGCCAGTGCCTCGGAGCGCATGTTGCAGGCCATCGGCGAACCCCAGGTCATCGATACGTCGAAGGATTCTCGCCTGTCGCGTATCTTCACCAACAAGGTCATTCGGCGTTATCCCGCCTTTTCGGAGTTCTACGGCATGGAAGAGGCGATCGAGCAGATCGTCGCCTACTTCCGGCATGCCGCCCAGGGCCTCGAGGAGCGCAAGCAGATCCTTTATCTGCTGGGCCCGGTCGGCGGCGGCAAGTCGTCGCTGGCCGAGCGGCTCAAGCTGCTCATGGAGCGCATTCCGTTCTATGCCATCAAGGGCTCGCCGGTGTTCGAGTCGCCGCTGGGGCTGTTCTCGCCGGAGGAGGACGGCGAGCTGCTCGAGAAGGAATACAACATTCCCCAGCGCTATCTGAAGAGCGTGATGTCGCCGTGGGCGGCCAAGCGGCTCAAGGAATATGGCGGCGACATCTCGCAGTTCCGGGTGGTGCGTCTGTACCCCTCGCGACTCAATCAGATCGCCGTGTCCAAGACCGAGCCCGGCGACGAGAACAACCAGGATATCTCCTCGCTGGTCGGCAAGGTCGATATCCGTCAGCTCGAGCTGTATTCCCAGGACGACCCCGACGCCTACAGCTTCTCCGGCGGGTTGTGCAAGGCCAACCAGGGGATCATGGAATTCGTCGAGATGTTCAAGGCGCCGATCAAGGTGCTGCATCCGTTGCTGACCGCCACTCAGGAGGGCAACTACAACCCCACCGAAGGCATGGGCGCGATTCCCTTCGACGGCGTGGTGCTCGCCCACTCCAACGAGAGCGAATGGCAGACGTTCCGCAACAACCGCAACAACGAGGCGTTCCTCGATCGCGTCTACATCGTCAAGGTGCCGTATTGCCTGCGCGTCTCCGAGGAGATCAACATCTACAAGAAGCTGCTCGAGCATTCGTCGCTGTCCGAGGCGCCCTGCGCGCCGGACACCCTGCGGCTGCTGGCGCAGTTCTCGATTCTCTCGCGGCTCAAGGAGCCGGAAAACTCGAGCATCTATTCGAAGATGCGCGTCTACGACGGCGAGAACCTCAAGGATACCGACCCCAAGGCCAAGTCGATCCAGGAGTATCGCGACAGCGCGGGTGTCGAGGAAGGCATGGACGGGCTGTCGACGCGCTTCGCCTTCAAGATCCTGTCCAAGGTCTTCAACTTCGATTCCCACGAGATCGCCGCCAACCCGGTGCACCTGCTGTACGTCCTCGAGCAGCGCCTCGAGCATGAACAGCTGCCCAAGGAAGCCCATGAGCGCTACCTGCGCTTCATCAAGGAGTACCTGGCGCCGCGCTATGTCGACTTCATCGGCAAGGAGATCCAGACCGCCTATCTCGAGTCCTACAGCGAGTACGGTCAGAACATCTTCGATCGCTACGTCACCTACGCCGACTTCTGGATCCAGGACCAGGAATATCGCGATCCCGAGACCGGTGAGCTGTTCAACCGCCAGGCGCTCAACGAGGAGCTCGAGAAGATCGAGAAGCCGGCGGGCATCTCCAACCCCAAGGACTTCCGCCACGAGGTGGTCAACTTCGTGCTGCGCGCGCGCGCCCAGAACAACGGCATGAACCCCAGTTGGCAGTCCTACGAGAAGCTCAAGGGGGTCATCGAGCAGAAGATGTTCGCCAACACCGAGGAGTTGCTGCCGGTGATCTCCTTCAACGCCAAGGCCTCGGCGGCCGATCAGCGCAAGCACGAGGATTTCGTCGCCCGAATGGTCGATCGGGGGTATACCGAGAAGCAGGTGCGCTTGCTGTCCGAATGGTATCTGCGCGTGCGCAAGTCGCACTGACGGTTGGTACTGACGATGGTTGCCCAGGCGACGGTGAAGGCGGGGCGTTGGTGCCCCGCGTTTCGCGTCGCAACCCGCACGGGAGGCACGCATGAGCTATTTCATCGATCGACGTCCCAACGCCCGGCACAAGAGCGAGGTCAATCGACAGCGCTTTCTGGACCGCTACCGAACGCACATCAAGCGCTCGGTGGAGGAGGCCGTCAACCGCCGCTCGATCACCGACATGGAGCGCGGCGAGAAGGTCTCGATTCCCGCCCGCGACATCTCCGAGCCGGTCTTCCAGCACGGGCCCGGCGGCCGCCGTAACGTGGTCAGCCCGGGCAACAAGGAGTTCGTCGAGGGCGACCGCCTCAAGCGCCCCAGCGGCGGCGGTGGGGGTGGCGGCAGCGGCGAAGGCGGGGCGTCCAATCAGGGCGAGGGCATGGATGAGTTCGCCTTCTCGCTGAGTCGCGAGGAGTTCCTCGATTTCGTCTTCGACGGCCTGGAGTTGCCGCACCTCGAGCGCAAGCAGCTCAAGGATCTCGAGGAGGTGCGCCCGGTACGGGCCGGACTGACCCGCGAGGGGGTGCCGGCGCGCATCAACATCGTGCGCTCGATGCGCGAGGCACAGGCCCGGCGCATCGCCATGCGCGCCCCGCTGCGGCGTGCGCTGCGCGCAGCCGAACAAGCGCTCGCAACCGAGGAGCGCAAGGACCCGGTGTTGCGCAACCCGGCGCGCATCCAGGAGCTCAAGGCGGAGATCGAACGCCTCGAGCAGCGCATCGAGGCGGTGCCGTTCATCGATACCTTCGATCTGCGCTACAACAACCTGATCGACCAGCCGCAACCCTCCAACAAGGCGGTGATGTTCTGCGTGATGGACGTCTCGGGATCGATGACCCAGGCCCACAAGGACATCGCCAAGCGCTTCTTCCTGTTGCTCTATCTGTTCCTGGAGCGCAACTACGAGAAAGTCGAGCTGGTCTTCGTGCGCCACCATACCGCCGCCAAGGAGGTCGACGAGGAGGAGTTCTTCTACTCGCGCGAGACCGGCGGCACCATCGTGTCCAGTGCCCTGACGCTGGTCGACGAGATCATTCGCGCGCGCTATCCGGCAAACCAGTGGAACCTGTACGTGGCCCAGGCCTCGGACGGCGACAACTGGGACGACGATTCCACCACCTGCCGTCAGTTGCTGGTCAAGTCGCTGATGCCGCGACTGCAGTATTTCACTTACGTGGAGATCACCCCGCACGCCCATCAGGCGCTCTGGGAGGAATACGAGAGCGTCCAGGCCAGTTTTCCGGAGCGTTTCGCCATGCGTCAGATCGTCGAGGGCGGCGACATCTACCCGGTTTTCCGCGAACTCTTCCGGCGCCGCGCCACGCAGTGAGCTTTGGCCCATCAGCAGCATGGGCACAGGAGGCCGTATGACCCGACGCGAACCCATCGCCACCGGCTCGGATTGGGACTTCGAAACGTTGACCGCCTACGAGCGGGAGATCGCCCGTCTGGCCGATGAGTACCGGCTCGACACCTATCCCAACCAGATCGAGATCATCACCTCGGAACAGATGATGGACGCCTACGCCAGCGTGGGCATGCCGATCGGTTACCACCACTGGTCGTTCGGCAAGCAGTTCCTGTCGGTGGAGCAGGCCTACCGGCGCGGGCAGATGGGGCTGGCCTACGAGCTGGTGATCAATTCCGATCCCTGCATCGCCTACCTGATGGAGGAGAACACGCTGATGATGCAGGTGCTGGTCATGGCGCACGCCTGCTATGGCCACAACTCGTTCTTCAAGGGCAATTACCTGTTCCGTACCTGGACCGATGCCTCGGCGATCGTCGACTACCTGGTGTTTGCCCGCAAGTACGTCGCCGAATGTGAGGAGCGTCACGGCGTGGCCGCCGTCGAGCAGTTGCTCGACGCTTGCCACGCGTTGCAGAATCATGGCGTCGATCGTTACAAGCGGCCCTCGCCGATCTCTCCCGAGGAGGAGGCGCGGCGCCAGGTGGAGCGTGCCGAATACCTGCAGTCGCAGGTCAACCTGCTGTGGCGAACGATCCCCGACAACTCCGCCGACAGCGGCCCGCACAGTGACGACGAGGATCCGCTCGGCCTGCACCAGTACGGCCGCTACCCGGCCGAGCCGCAGGAGAACCTGCTCTACTTCATCGAGAAGAACGCGCCGTTGCTGGAGCCCTGGCAGCGTGAGCTGGTGCGCATCGTGCGCAAGCTGGCGCAGTATTTCTATCCCCAGCGCCAGACCCAGGTGATGAACGAGGGTTGGGCGACGTTCTGGCATTACACCATCATGAACCGGCTTTACGACGAGGGGCTGGTCGACGAGGGATTGGTCCTCGAGTTCCTGCAGTCGCACACCGCGGTGGTCAGCCAGCAGGGCTTCGATAGCCCCTATTTCAACGGCATCAATCCCTATGCGCTGGGCTTTGCGATGTTCAGCGACATCAAGCGCATCTGCGAGGAGCCCACCGCCGAGGATCGCGAGTGGTTTCCCGACATGGCCGGCAGCGACTGGCTGGAGACGCTGCACTTCGCGATGCGCAACTTCAAGGATGAATCGTTCATCCAGCAGTTCCTGTCGCCCAGGGTGATTCGCGATCTCAAGCTGTTCTCGCTGGTCGACGACGATCAGGACGAGATGCTGACCATCGCGGCGATCCATGATGACCGCGGCTATCGGCGGGTGCGCGAGGCGCTGTCGACCCAGTACGCGCTCTCGGTGCGCGAGCCCAATATCCAGGTCTGGCAGGCCGACATTCGCGGCGACCGCTCACTGACCCTGCACCACGTGCAGGATCGGCGCCGGCCGCTGGCCAAGAGCGTCTATCCGGTGTTGCGCTACCTGCACCAGCTATGGGGATTCCCGGTCAAGCTGCACTCCATCGAGGACGACGACGTCGTGCGCCGCTATCAATGGCCGTTACCCGCCGATCTTGAGGAGCGCGCGTAGCCGGCGTCAGGCGCGGGTCCACGACTGGCACCAGCCGCCCGGCGCCACGCTGTAGCCAGGGAACAATCGGCAACCCTGGTTGGCTTTGGTGTAGAACATGCAATTGTCGCAGCGCTCGCCCGGCGAATAGGCCGGCTGATCGCTGGCCTGGCTGGCCTGGGTGACGTAGTTGAGCGCCTTGGCCTGGGGGAGGCTCGGGTCGAGCGGCGGTAGTTGCTGGGCGAGCGCCTTGTGGGACAGCACGCCGGCGCCGAAGGGCAGTGCAGCGAGGCCGAGCAGGCTGTGGCGTATGAAATCGCGGCGGCTGTGATGGGCCATGGAATCTCCTGGATTCGAGCGGGACGATTGCAGGACCGGCTCGCTGGAAGTGCTGGATCGCGGTGTCGGTCCGCGTTGGAGGGGCGTTTTTTGCCTCTGATGTGCCGCTGTCAAGCTTAATTGAAAACTGGCGAGTATAATGGATGGATTCATCCTAGCCGATCCCGTCCCGCTGCGATGAGTCGTGCGGCAATCGGCCGCATCAGGTCAAGGAGACGTCATGCGTTTCACCACATTCGAAAGCCCGGTCGGGATGCTCACCCTGGCGGGCGACGAGGCCGGCTTGCGCCATCTGTATTTTGCCGTGGATGGTTCGGGCGACGCGTCGCCGGGCGACGCTGTCACTGCCGGTTGGCAGCGTGACGACGAGGGGCTGAGTCAGGCACGCGACGAAGTGCTGGCCTACCTGGCCGGGCGGCGGCGCAGCTTCAACATGGATATTGCGCCCGAGGGCAGCCAGGCGCAGCGCGAAGTGTGGGCGGCGCTGATGCGCATCCCCTATGGCACTACGCGCACCTATGGCGAACTGGCCCAGCGATTGGGCGAAGAACGTGCGGTGATTACCGTAAGCAGCGCGATCGCCGCCAACCCGCTTCCCATCCTGGTGCCCTGCCACCGGGTCGTCGCCGCCAACCGGCTGGGCAGCTACCCTGGCGGCGAGGCGCTCAAGCGCAAGTTGCTCGCCATGGAGGCGGACGAGTCAACAGGTGTCATCTCTGCCTCCTGAGCGACACGGCTGGTATACTTCTGCGCAACCGTGAGCCGTCGGCTCGCGCCGGTAGCGAGGAGAGACCGATGCAAAACGCCGTGATCCTGATCAATGCCGAGAAAGGCCGCATCAACAGCGTCGCCGAGCGCTTGGCCGAACTCACCGGTATCAGCGAAGTGTATTCGACCTGTGGCCGTTACGACCTGGTCGCCATTGCCCGTACGCCCGATTTCGAGAGTCTCGCCACGCTGGTTACCGAGCGTCTGAACCAGGTCGAGGGCATTCGCGAGACCGAGACGCTCAACGCCATGCAGGTGCACTCGCGGCACGATCTCGAAACCATGTTCAGCGTAGGTTTCTGATGGCCGCCGGGCGACTGCCTCCCGTGGCGAGCGGGCGATGATCGGCGCGCTGCCTTTCATGCGCCGCCAGGTGCGCAACCTGGGCGTCGCGCTGGCCTTCGTGGTGGTCGCCAGCGGGCTGTGGTACTGGCAGGAGCGCGACGTGCGCGAGCGGCTGGTGTGGATGGGCATACCCGACTGGTCGCTCGACAATCCGCTGGCGGTGAACCGCGTGCTGCGCAACGACGGCGTGCTGGTCGGCTGGTCGGACCTGCGCGTCAACCCGTTATGGGTCAGCTACCAGCTGAGCGCGGTGGACGATGCGCGAATCGGCGAGCGGCCCGATTTTCGCCGCGATTGGCGAACCCTGTGGCCGATCACCGCCGGCAACTATTCCGGCAGCGGCTACGATCGCGGACACATGGCGCCCAATTACGCGATCGCGGTCAGTTATGGGCGCGAGGCTCAGCGCCAGACCTTCCTGATGTCGAACATCTCGCCGCAGCGTCCCGGCCTCAACCGGCGGCTCTGGCAACGCCTCGAGGAAGTGGTGATCGATCGTTTCGCGGCGCGCTTCGGCACCTTGCAGGTGATCACCGGGCCGATCTTCGCGGAAGGCATCGGCGGCGTGTTCAACCGGGTGGGGCTCGTCGAGGTGCCCGAGGCGTTCTACAAGATCGTCGTGGTGCCGAGCAGCGAACCGCGGGCGCTGGCCTTCGTCATGCCGCAGGATGTCGCCGGCAACGAGCCGCTCGATCGCTACCTGGTGAGCATCGACGAAGTCGAGGCGCGTACCGGGCTGGATTTCTTCCCGCAGTTGCCGGGGCCGATCGAACATCGTCTGGAATCGTCGGTGAAAACCGCCGGCTGGCAGTTGTCGCAGGTGGCGCGTCTGCCGTCGCGTTACTGAAGCGGTGAGTGCGAGTCAGCGATGCGTGCCCGAGCGTCATTCACGGGCGATAACCATTGCGCAAGAGCAGCGCAGCGCGAGAGGGGAGTGATCGGCTCATGATACGGATGGTGCCCAGGAGAGGACTTGAACCTCCACGTCCGTAAGGACACTAGCACCTGAAGCTAGCGCGTCTACCAATTCCGCCACCTGGGCGTATCATGCCGGCCTGTATTCGCGTGGTGCCCAGGAGAGGACTTGAACCTCCACGTCCGTAAGGACACTAGCACCTGAAGCTAGCGCGTCTACCAATTCCGCCACCTGGGCGAATACATGGCCATCGATCGGGGTGTTGCAACTGTCTATCAAGGGCTGTCTATCAAGGGCTGTCTATCAAGGGTTTCACCCAACAGGGGACTTTCACCCCGACATTGTCTCGACAAGCAAGACTTCGTCATTCTGGTGCCCAGGAGAGGACTTGAACCTCCACATCCGTAAGGATACTAGCACCTGAAGCTAGCGCGTCTACCAATTCCGCCACCTGGGCAAGTGGCCACGAATCATACCGATTTCATGCCCGAATGCAAGAGGCAAACGGCGGATTTGCAAGGCGGCGTAGCGGCAATGGTTGGGTCGCATCCCGCGCGGCGCTATACTGCGCGCATGACATTATATCCACTCGTCCTTTCGCGTTTGCCACGCTTGCCGCGCTCGCTGCCGCCCGAACCATTCAATTCAAGGAAGCTCCACGCATGAATCACTGGACGTTAAGCGACGATCCTCAAGCGGCGCGGGAGGCCGACAAGTACGACAAGCCGGTCCCCAGCCGCGAATACCTGCTTGCCCGACTCGAGGAGTACGGCAAGCCGATCACCGACGAAAGCATGAGCCGCATGCTGGGCCTCGAGGACGACAACCAGCAGGAGGCGGTGCGCCGGCGGCTGGCCGCCATGGAGCGCGACGGTCAGATCCTGCGCAATCGTCGCGGCGCCTATGCGCTGATCGACAAGCTCGACCTGATCAAGGGCAAGGTGCTCGGCCACCGCGACGGCATCGGTTTCTTGCTCCGCGACGACGGCAAGAAGCCCGATCTGGTGATCCCCCCGCGCCAGATGCGCCGGGTCTTCCATGGCGATCATGTGCTGGTGCGGGTCAGCGGTCGCGACCGCCGCGGCCGTGACGAGGCCACCATCGTCGAGGTGCTGGCGCGCAACACCCAGACGCTGGTCGGCGTCTATCGCGCGCGCTCCAATGAATTCGGCGTGCTGATCCCCGAGAACACCCGCATCGCCCAGGAGGTGATCGTCCCCAACAGCGCCACCGGCGGCGCCCAGGACGGCCAGGTGGTGTCGGTACGCATCACCCAGCAGCCCGAAACGCGCGTCCAGCCGGTCGGCGAAGTCGTCGAGGTGCTCGGCGAACGCATGGACCCGGGGATGGAGATCGATATCGCCATCCGCAGCTACGAGATCCCGTCCGAGTTCCCGCCCGACGTCCAGGACGAGATCGCCAGCATGTCCGCCGAGGTCGCCGAGGCCGACAAGCAGCACCGCATCGATCTGCGCGACGTGCCGCTGGTCACCATCGACGACGAGTCCGCCAAGGATTTCGACGATGCGGTGTGCGCCTGGAAGACCAAGTCGGGCAGCTGGAAGCTGCTGGTGGCGATCGCCGATGTCTCGCATTACGTGCGTCCCGGCAGCGCGCTTGACCAGGAGGCGATCTCGCGGGGCAACTCGGTGTATTTTCCCGGGCAGGTGGTGCCGATGCTGCCCGAACTGCTGTCCAACGGCCTGTGCTCGCTGAACCCCGACGTCGATCGGCTGGCGCTGGTCTGCGAGATGAACATCTCGCAGAGCGGGGCGATCAGTCGCTATCGCTTCTACGAAGGGGTGTTCCGCTCTCATGCGCGGCTGACCTACAACAAGGTCGCGGCGATCCTCGATGGCGACGATGCCGAGGCCGATACGCTGCGCGAGCAGTACAGCGCGCTGGTGCCGTCGCTGAACAACCTGCATACGCTCTACATGCTGCTGCGCGAGGCGCGGGTCGAGCGCGGCGCGATCGATTTCGAGACCACCGAGACAGCGATCCTGTTCAACGACGAGCGCAAGATCGAGGCGATCGTGCCGCGTTCGCGCAACGACGCCCACAAGATCATCGAGGAGTGCATGCTGGCCGCCAACGTCGCCACGGCGCGCTTTCTCGACAAGCACGACCTGCCGGCGCTGTATCGCATCCACGAGAAGCCCTCGCCGGAGCGTCTCGACAAGCTGCGGTTGTTTCTCAACGAACTGGGGCTGTCGCTGGGCGGCGGCGACGACCCCAGCCCCCAGGACTATCGCGATCTGGCCGAGGCGATCAAGGGCCGTCCCGATGCCGACGTCATCCAGACGGTGATGCTGCGCTCGATGAGTCGCGCGGTGTATTCGCCGCAGAATGACGGTCACTTCGGTCTGGCCTACCCGGCCTACGCGCATTTCACCTCGCCGATCCGACGCTACCCGGACCTGTTGGTGCACCGCGCCATCCGCTCGGTGATCCGTGGTCCGCGCCAGACCAACACCGTGCTGCGCGCCGAAGGCGCGCCGGTCGAGCCGCCGAGCAAGTGGGCGCCGTACACCTTCGAGCAGATGCTCGAGCTCGGCGAGCACTGCTCGATGACCGAGCGGCGTGCCGACGACGCCACCCGCGACGTCACCGACTGGCTCAAGTGCGAGTTCATGTCCGACAAGATCGGCGAGGTATTCGACGGCACCATCGCCTCGGTGACCCAGTTCGGCATCTTCGTGCGCCTCGACGCGGTGTATGTCGAGGGGCTGGTGCATGTCACCTCGCTGCCCTCTGATTACTATCACTACGAGGCGGAAAAGCATCGCCTCAAGGGCGAGCGCAGCGGCATGGCCTACCGGCTCGGCGATGGCGTCACCGTGCAGGTGGCACGGGTCGATCTCGACGAGCGCAAGATCGATTTCGAGCTGGTCGACGACAAGCCGCGCCGCCAGCGCCCGCCGCGCAAGCCCGGGGCGGACTCCGCAGCCGGCCAGAGCGACAAGCCCGCCCGCAAGAAATCGCGGCGGCGCAAGCCGCGCCCCGGCAAGCAGGAGCGCGGCGGCGGCTCCGGCGGCAATGACGGCAAGCCCTCCGGGGAGCGTTCATGAGTCGCAGTGGTGGGCCACGCAACAAGCCCGCTCGCTCGCGTCACGCGCAGCAAAGTCACGCGCAGCAAAGTCACGCGCAGCAAAAAGGCGCTGGGCGTGGCGGCGGCGCCCTGCCCACGCCCCCCGCGGGGCTGGACAGCGTATTCGGCGTGCACGCCGTGGCCGCGTTGATCGAGCGCGGCGAGGCGCCCCGCGAACTGTGGTTCCAGGCCGGCGCCGCCGAACAGCGCTTGACCGATCTGCTCGCCGCCGCCCGGCAACTCGGGACGCGCCTGGTCGAGCAGCCGCGCGAAGTGCTCGACGGCCTCGCCCAGGGTGGCAGCCATCAGGGCGTGATCGCCTTCTGCCCGCCACTGGCGGCGCACAGCGAAGAGGAGTTGTGGCACCGCCTGGGCGGCTGGCCCCACGCCGAACCGCCCCTGCTGTTGATTCTCGACGGCGTCACCGACGTGCACAACTTCGGCGCCTGCCTGCGCAGCGCCGACGCCGCCGGTGCGCATGGCATCGTCGTCGCCAAGGACAAGGCCGCGCCGCTCAACGCCACGGTACGCAAGGTCGCCTGCGGGGCCGCCGAGGCCGTGCCGGTGTATCGCGTCACCAACCTGGCGCGCGCCATGGCGAAGCTCAAGGAGTCGGGGGTGTGGATCACCGGCACCGCCGGCGAGGCCGAATCCAGCCTCTACGACATCGACCTGACCGGGCCCTGCGCGCTGGTCATGGGCGCCGAAGGCAAGGGTCTGCGGCGGCTGACCCGCGAAGCCTGCGACGGCCTGGTCACGCTGCCCATGGCGGGCAGTGTATCGAGCCTCAACGTCTCGGTGGCCACCGGCATCTGCCTTTACGAAGCGATCCGCCAGCGCCGGCGGGCATCGACCAGGGCCGTCGCCGATGAACTAATGAGGGCGCCGGGGACAAGCTGAAGTGGAGGTCCGGCGCCATGGATGGCGTCGGTAGCGTACAGGGAGGTATTTACAGCGCCTCCACGCAAGCTGTCGACGGGTCAGCCCCGCGTGTAAACGCGATTTGCGATAGCCTTGGGGCATCGGCCGGCTGCAGCCGGTGGCAGTTGCATGCGGCGTGTACCATCACTACAATAACGCGGTTCTTGAAACACCCTCACCCGTTTAATCACTGACTCCTTGCTTCCTCATGGCCAGCAGCAGCGTCTGCCGCCACTGGGAAGCTGTCAAACCGTAAGGAGATACCATGCGTCATTACGAAATCGTGTTCATGGTCCATCCGGACCAGAGCGAGCAGGTTCCGGCCATGGTCGAGCGCTACACCAGCCTCGTCACCGAGAATGGCGGTACCGTGCATCGTCTCGAGGATTGGGGCCGCCGTCACCTGGCCTACCCGATCAACAAGATCCACAAGGCTCACTACGTGCTGATGAATATCGAATGCCGCGGCGAGACGCTCGACGAGATCGAGAACGTCTTCCGCTTCAACGATGCCATCATCCGTAGCCTGGTTGTGCGCTGCAAGGAAGCCGTCACGGAAGCCTCGCCGATGATGAAGTCGGCCGAGGACAAGGGTCGACGTCGCGAAGAGAAATCCGACAGGCCCCGTGCCGAGCGTTCCGAAACCGCCGAAGAAGCCAACTGATTCGCCCATCCAGGAGGAGTTGATCCATGGCACGCTTTTTCCGTCGCCGCAAGTTTTGCCGCTTCACTGCCGAAGGCGTGAAGTACATCGATTACAAAGATATCGATACCCTCAAGGCTTACATCACCGAGACCGGCAAGATCGTCCCCAGCCGTATCACCGGCACGCGGGCACGCTATCAGCGCCAGCTGTCCACGGCGATCAAGCGCGCGCGCTACCTGGCGCTGCTGCCGTACACCGACAGCCACCAGTAAGCGATAGCAAGTGATGTTGCCCCTGGCCCGCTGGGTAATGCGTGGCACGCCGCACGCCGCCGGTGCCGCGGTGCTTGCCGCACTGGTGCCTTGGCTGTTCTGGTTCAGCGCCGCCGTTGCCGCGCTGGTGACGCTGCGCCGCGGCCTGGCGCCGGCTCTGCCGGTGATCGTCGCCGCCGCGCTGCCCACCGGTTGGTGGTGGGTGCAGGGCGACACCATTCCGTTGGCCAGCCTGTTGCTGGTGACGCTGATGGCCGTCGTGCTGCGTGCGCGGATGCGCTGGAGCGAGGCGCTGATCGCCGGCACGCTGGTGGCCGCCGCGCTGGTTCAGTTCGGGGTCTTCCTGCCGCCGGGCGGGGCCGGCCCGTTGCTCGAGCAGTTGCGTCAGAGCTCGACCGAGATTGGCGGTATGCTCGACCAGTTGAGCGCACAGGGCGTGGCCACCGAGCAGCTTGCGATCCTGCTGATCGGCGGCATTACCGGGTTGATCGTGACGCTGGCCGCGATAGCCTGTCTGGCGCTGGCGCGCAGCTGGCAGGCGGGGTTGTACAACCCCGGCGGCTTTCGCGCCGAGTTCCACGCCCTGCGGCTGCAGGGCCGCGAGCTGGCACTGCTGATCGCCTTGACGGTGATCGGTGCATTGCTCGCGGTGCCGGCGTTGCCGATGCTCGGCTGGGTACCGCTGCTGGTCAGCGGCGTGGCGCTGGTGCACGGCCTGGTGGGTCTCAAGGGGATGAACGGGTTATGGCTGGTGGCGTTCTACGTATTGCTGCTGACCACCTGGCCCATGATTCTGATTGTGCTGCTGTTGGGTTGTCTGGATACGTTCGCGGATTTCCGCGCGCGCCTGGCCCGCAGCCAATGACAAGAGGTTAACGAGATGGAAGTCATTCTGCTCGACAATATCGGTAAGCTGGGTGCTCTGGGTGACAAGGTCACCGTCAAGCCCGGCTACGGTCGCAACTACCTGGTGCCCTACGGCCTGGCCGTGCCGGCTACCAAGGACAACGTCGAAGCCTTCGAAGCGCAGCGTGCGGAACTGGAAGCCCAGGCCGTCGAGCGCAAGCAGGAAGCCGAAGCGCGTGCCGAACAGCTCAACGACATCGAACTGTCGCTGGTCGCCAAGGCCGGCGACGAAGGCAAGCTGTTCGGTTCGATCGGTCCGCGCGACCTGGCCGATGCCCTGGCCCAGGCCGGCATCGATGTCGCCAAGAGCGAAGTGCGCATGCCCGAAGGGCCGCTGCGTGCCACCGGCGAGTACGACATCCAGCTGCATCTGCATGCGGAAGTCGACGCCACCGTGCGTATCGTGATCGTCGCCGAGTAACACGCGGCCCAAGGTCGCTCGCCGGACCTTGTAATCGAGCGCGGCAGCTTCGGCTGCCGCGCTTTTATTTTATCGGCATCCTGCAAGCGATCCCGGGCATGTCAGGTCCTGCGATTGCTAGGTAGAATGGCCTCGCGGGCGTTGACCCGCCGCGCTCCCTTTACTGCTGGAAGCCTCGTCCATGAGTGACGCCCTGGAACTCGATCAGGAAACCGCCGCCCTCAAGGTGCCGCCGCATTCGCTGGAAGCCGAGCAGTCGGTGCTCGGCGGGCTGATGCTCGACAATTCGGCCTGGGACACCGTGTCCGAGCTGCTGGTCGCCGACGATTTCTACCGCTACGAACACCGCCTGGTGTTCAATGCCATGATCCCGCTTGCCGAGGGCGGTCACCCGCTCGACGTGGTGACGCTCTCCGAAGCGCTGGAGTCCCGCGATCAGCTCGATACCGTGGGCGGCCTGGGCTATCTCGCCGACCTGGCGCGCAACACCCCGTCGGCCAGCAACATCCGCGCCTATGCCAACATCGTTCGCGAGCGGGCCACCCTGCGTAAGCTGATCCAGGCCGCCAATCAGATCGCCGAAAGCTCGTTCGCGCCGCAGGGCCGGCCATCCGACGAGCTGGTCAACGAAGCCGAGCGACTGGTTTTCCAGATCAGCGAATCGCGGCCCAAGATGGGCGGCCCGATCGGCATGAGCGAACTGCTCTCCAAGGCGGTCGATCGCATCGACGAGCTGTTCAACATGCAGGGCCGGATGACCGGATTATCGTCGGGCTTTCGCGATCTTGACGACATGACCTCGGGCTTTCAGCCATCGGATCTGGTAATCGTGGCCGGGCGCCCGTCGATGGGCAAGACCACCTTCGCGATGAACATCGTCGAACATGCGGTGATCTCCAGCGACAAGCCGGTGATGGTGTTTTCGATGGAGATGCCCGCCGAATCGCTGATGTTGCGCATGTTGTCGTCGCTGGGGCGTATCGACCAGACCCGCGTGCGCACTGGCCAGCTCGAGGACGAGGACTGGCCGCGGCTGACCTCGGCGGTCAACCTGCTCAAGGACAAGAAGCTGTTCATCGACGATACCGCGGCGCTGTCGCCCAACGAGATGCGCTCGCGGATCCGGCGCGTGGTTCGCGAGCACGGCAACCTGGGCATGATCATGATCGACTATCTGCAGTTGATGCAGATCCCCGGGTTTTCCGAGAACCGGACCGGCGAGATCTCGGAGATCTCGCGCTCGCTCAAGGGGCTGGCCAAGGAGTTCGACTGTCCGGTGGTGGCGTTGTCGCAGCTCAACCGCTCGCTGGAGCAGCGCCCCAACAAGCGTCCGGTGATGTCGGACCTGCGTGAATCGGGGGCCATCGAGCAGGACGCCGACGTGATCACCTTCGTCTACCGCGATGAGGTCTACAATCAGGACAATCCCGACAACAAGGGGTTGGCCGAGGTGATCATCGGCAAGCAGCGTAACGGGCCGATCGGCACCGTGCATCTGGCCTTCATCGGCAAGTACACGCGCTTCGAGGATCTGGCGCCCGATAGCTACGGCCAGCACTTTGGCGAATGATGCCGGCCAGCACGGTTGAGCCGCGCGTCGCGAGTCGTATAATGCCGGCCCCGTGGCAGTGGGCGGTCAGGCAGTAACGGTTTCCATCCAATAGAGTCGACAAGGAGATACGCATGGCGGGCGGATTTCGTCGCGGCAACCGCAATCGGACCCCGAAACTTGAAGCGCGTGGAACGCTCGAGAGCGTATCGCGCGAAGGGCCGTTCAAGGAGTGGTTGGGCATGCCGGACCTCTACCGCTACGCGCTGGTGGTCGATGGCGTGACCTACAGCTACCAGACCGAGGACGCCGAATTGCCGGTCGGCGAGGGCGATTGCGTGGTATTCCGCTACAAGGAAACCAAGGCCGGCAACTGGGTGGACCGCAATTCGCTGGGGATCGCCATCGACCCCGCGACCTTTCAGCGCGACTGAGCGGTGGCCCGGTGGGGCGACGCTTCGGCACTGGTTCGCGTTGCCGGCCCCGGGCTGATCAGGCGACCCTCGTGACTGGCGTCCTCAGTGGCGCTGAATTGCCCTTTCGATCGACGGTCTGACCGATCGATCAACTCATCTTTCCTCTTTCCGGCCAGGCGCTCGATAGCTCTTCGCAACGCGACAGGACGCCTCAGGTGAAACGCCGCTGTCATCTGTGCCGGGTAGCGTGGCAGGACGCCAACGCCCGTGCGTGCATTACTATAAAAGGAGGGAGCCATGGACCTTCATGTGCTCAAGCAGTACGTCCACAATCATGCCAATTTCGAAGTGCGCGTCATCAGCCACGCCGGCAGCCGTTGTTATCAGGTTGAAATCGAGGACATCGAAGGTGATCGGCACCTGCTGACTCAACGCGGCAAGCCGATGATGTTCCGTGCCCTGGACGACATCTACCTGGAGCTCAAGCGGGCGGGGATTCACCGCGCCTATCTGGTGCATTACGTCGCCCACGACGAGATGATCGGGCGTCAAGCGCACTATCAGGAGCCGCTGGCGTCACGCATGCCGTTGGTCTTTTAGATGGAGCGCCAATTACCGGCCTGGTCTCAGCGCAGCGGGGGCAGCCAACGCCCCAGCGCAAAGCGATGCCGGGCCACTGCCAGGTAGAGCCGGTCGAGCAATGGCCTGATTCCCGGCAGGTGAGATAGCCAGACCAACCGTCGATAGCCGAGCAGCGCGAGCATCGCACGTACCGCGTCCATCCCCGCGAACCATTTCCCCGCGCCATCCTGGGCAAACATTCGGCCCAGCAATTCCTCGCAGTCACGTTCCCAGGCGCTCGCGGAAAAGTCCCTGGCGCGTATGTCCACGCAGCGCACACGCTGACGATGGGGATGCCGCTGGATCCAGGCGACCTGACGCTGACAGATCGGACAATCGCCGTCATAGAGCAGCATCAGTGGCGCGCGGACATGCGCTGGCGAATGGCGTAGCGTCATCGTTGGTCGGTCCCAATTCATGCAGTGGATACACTTTCCTTACTTGGCAGCATAGCCTCATCAGTGACAATGGCGGGCATAGCGCTGTCTCCAACTGATGTTTGTACAAGCCTTTACAAATACCGCCGATAGCTTGAGTTAATTCCCGTGGCGGCCGGCGGGATTGATACACTCACGGGATCGCAAAGCAAGGAGACCCATCATGCCCAATGCCCGTTTCGGTGTATTACTGGCCAATCTCGGCACTCCGGCTGCACCGACCTCCGAGGCGGTGCGGCGCTACCTGGGAGAGTTCCTGTGGGATGAACGGGTAATCGACGTCTCGCGGCCGCTATGGTGGCTGATCTTGCACGGGGTGATCCTGCGCATCCGGCCGCGCAAGGTCGCCAAGGGCTACGCGGCGATCTGGGGCGAGGACGGTTCGCCGTTGCTGGCGATCGGCCGGCGCCAGCAACGTGCCCTGGCCGAGCGTCTCGCCGAGCAGTTCGGCGAGACGCTTCCGGTCGAGCTGGCCATGACCTACGGCCAGCCGAGCATGGAGACGGCCGGCAAGGCGCTGCGCGATGCCGGGGCGGAGCGCATCCTGGTGCTGCCGCTGTACCCGCAGTTTTCGCGCTCGACGACCGCGGCCGTGTTCGACCGGCTGGCGCGCGCGCTCAAGCCCTGTCCGCATCTGCCCGAGTTGCGCTTCGTCCGCGATTATCACGACCATCCGGCGTACATCGGCGCATTGGCGGCGAGCGTGCGCGAGCACTGGCGCAGGCACGATGGCGAGCGCGGGCGGCTGATGATGTCCTATCACGGCATCCCCAAACGCTATGCCGAGGCCGGCGATCCCTACCCGCAGCACTGCCAGGCCACCAGCCGCTTGCTGGCCGCCGAGCTGGGGCTCGGCGAGGACGAGTGGCTGATGAGCTATCAATCGCGCTTCGGTCGCGAGGAGTGGCTCAAACCGTATACCGACATGACGCTCAAGGCCTGGGGCCAGGAGGGCGTCGAGCATGTCGATATCATCAGCCCGGCGTTTTCTGCGGACTGCCTGGAAACGCTCGAGGAGCTCGAGGTGGAAAACCGCGACAACTTCGCCGCGGCCGGCGGCAAGACCTATCGCTACATCGCGGCGCTCAACGATCGTCGCGATCACATCGACCTGCTGGCGCAACTCGTCGAGCAGCATAGCCGCGGCTGGTAATTCGCCGCGTTGCGCGGTCTTCAAGGCTGGCGACTTGCGCGCTCGCCCTCGTCGTCTTCGCCTTGTTCCTTGAGCTCGGGAATATCGTCCCGGGTGGGCTCGAAGCGGGGGAGCTTCTGATGCAGGGCGCTCTTGGCCAGCAGATGCGCCGACACCGGGGCGGTAATGAACAGAAAAACGGTGATCAGCAATTCCTGATAGCTCAGGCCTTCCTTGACCAGACTGAAATAGCCCATCGAAGCGATCAGCACGCAGCCCACGCCCAGCGTGGTGGTCTTGGTCGGGCCGTGCAGGCGCATGTAGAAATCGCGCAGGTGGGTCAGGCCCAGCGCGCCGATAAACGCAAAGACCCCGCCGGCCACCATGAAGAAGGCGATCACGCCTTCCATCGCGGTATGGAAACCGATCATCTCGCTGCCCTCCTTATTCGATGATGTCGCCGCGTAGCAGGTACTTGCAAACCGCCACGGTGCTGATGAAGCCGAGCATGGCGATCAGCAAGGCCGCCTCGAAATAGATCTTGTCGTTGAGCCAGATGCCGAACAGCACGATCAGCGCGATGGAGTTCACGTACAGGGTGTCCAGCGCCAGGATACGGTCGGGCAGGTCAGGGCCGATCGCCGCGCGATACAGCGTCAGCAGCGTCGCTGCGGTGAACAGCGCCAGGCTGATCCAGAGTGCGATGTCTAGCATTCGAAGATCTCCTTGAGCGGGCGCTCGTAGCGATGGTGGATCCTGTCGATGGTGGCTTGCACATCCTCGGCATTGAGTGCGTGGACCACCAACGTGCGCCGGTCGAGACGCAGGTGGGCCGAGACCGTCCCCGGGGTCAGGGTGATCGTGCTGGCGAGGATGGTGATCGTGAAGGCCTCCTCGAGTTCCAGCGGATACTCGATGAACACCGGGCTCATGCGGCTGCGCGGGTTGAGAATCAGCTTGGAGACCTCGTAGTTGGCGACGATGATGTCGCCGAGCACGCGCAGCACGTAGCGCAGCAACAGCCACGGCCGCTTGACGGTTGGCTGGCTCTCCCAGAAGGGCCGGGTAATCAGCGGAATGACCAGCGCCAGGAAACCGCCGAGCAGCAGCTGACCGACCGACACGCTCTGTTGCAGCATCAGCCACATGGCGAGCAACAGTACCGAGAGCAGCGGCATCGGCAACCAGGGTCGTACCGGAATCATGGCTCGTCTCCTGTGGCATCGCTGGGCGCTTCACGTTCGATGATCGAGCGAATGTACGCCTCCTGATCGGCGAGCTGATCGGCCGTGGCGCTGGTGAAGTCGGTCAGCGGTCCGGCGAAGATCACCAGCAGGGGCGAGGCGCCGAGCAGCAGCAGAAGGCCCGCCGTACGCATCGCCCCGACGCGGCGCTGGCCGCGTTCGCTGTCCTTGTCGCGCTCATGCTCCTTGTCGCGTTCGCCGCTCTCGTGGCGCTCGCGGCGGCGCTCGCCTCCCGAGGTCCGCCAGAACAGCGTCGAGCCGGTGCGCGACAGGGCGACGATCGCCGCCAGACTGCTGATCAGCAGGACCGGCCACAGCCATACCAGTTGGCTGGCCGTGGCGGCCTTCAGGACCAGCGCCTTGCCGACCGCGCCGGAAAAGGGCGGAATCCCGGCCACCGTCAGCGCGCCGATGAAGAACAGCGTGCCCAGCAATGCGGTTTGATTGACGGCCCGGCCGCGGACGATGCGTGCGCCGGCCTTGCCGCGCTGATGGGCGATGATGTCGACCAGCAGGAACAGCCCGCCGGTCACCAGCGTGGTATGCACCATGTAATAGAGCAGCGCGGCGTTGGCATCGATGCTGTTCATGCCGATTCCGGCGAGCAGAGTGCCCACCGAGATGATGATCAGATAGGCGACCTGGGTACGCAGATCCCGTGACGAGAGCACGCCCACCCCGCCCAGCGCCAGGGTCGCCAGTGACAGCCACCAGACCCAGGGCTGGGCCAGGTAGGCCAGCGCCCCGGCCTGGGCGCCGAAGATCAGCGTGAAGACGCGCAGGATGGCGTAGATGCCGACCTTGGTGAGAATCGCGAACAGCGCAGCGACCGGGGCCGCGGCCGCGGCATAGGCGCGCGGCAACCAGAAGTACAGCGGCAGGATTGCCGACTTCAGGCCGAATACCACCAGCAACAGCATGGCGCCGGCCTTGGCAAGCACCAGACGGCTGCTGTCGAGCCCTGGCACTTTCGCCGCCATGTCGGCCATGTTGAGCGTGCCGATGGTGCCGTAGAGCACCCCCAGGCCGATCAGGAACAGCGCAGAGCCGGCCAGGTTGAGCACCACGTAATGGAATCCCGAGTGAATGCGCGCCTTGCCGCCGCCGTGCATCAGCAGCGAATAGGAGGCGATCAGCAGCACCTCGAAGAACACGAACAGATTGAACAGGTCACCGGTCAGGAAGGCACCGTTGATGCCCATCAGTTGCAACTG
This sequence comes from Halomonas sp. IOP_31, assembly GCF_021151495.1. Lineage (NCBI taxonomy): Bacteria > Pseudomonadati > Pseudomonadota > Gammaproteobacteria > Oceanospirillales > Halomonadaceae > Halomonas > Halomonas sp. IOP_31. Next base: position 82,678 of record NZ_JAIRBP010000007.1, read on the forward strand.
GAACAGCCCATGAAAATTCGAGCCTTGCTCGTCGTTGCCTGCGCTGGCATAAAGCAGGCTGCCGAGTGCGAGTAAGGCGGTCAGCGTGACCATCAGTGCCGACAGCCGGTCGGCGACCAGGATGATGCCGAACGGTGGCTGCCAGTCGCCCAGCGCATAATAGCGAATCGTGCCGTCGGCGCTCTGGACCAGCAGCAGCGCGCACACCGCCAGCAGCAGTGCCGTGGCGACCAGGCTGACGACACGCCGCGGCGTCGCTGGTCCTTCACGGTTGAGCAGCAGCCCCAGCCCGGCGACCAGCGGCAGAAGAATGGGCAGCGCGATCAGGTGATCCATCAACTGCTCTCCTCCCGCGGCTCGTCGAGGCGATTGCCGTTGACGTGGTCGCTGCCCAGATCACTCCGGGCACGTATCGCCAGGATCACCGAGAAGGCGGTCATGGCGAAGCCGATGACGATCGCCGTGAGCACCAGGGCCTGGGGCAGCGGGTCGGCGTAGTCGCCGCCCTGGCCTTTGATCAAGGCCGCGCCGCCGGTGGTCAGCCCGCCCATCGAGAACAGGAACAGGTTGACGGCATAGGAGAGCAGCGTCAGGCCCACCACCACCGGGAAGGTCCGGCCGCGCAGCGCCAGGAACAGCCCGCAGGCGGCGAGCACGCCGGTAGTCATCGAGAACAGCGCTTCCATCAGGCCTTCTCCTTGTCTTTTTGCTTGCTGGGGCGGTGCGTGGTGGTCAGCTTGCCGAGGTTGGCGAGAATCATCAGCGTGGCGCCGACCACGGTGAGATACACCCCCAGGTCGAACAGTGTCGTGGTGACCAGCTTGATCTTGCCGATCAACGGCAGGTAGAACGTGCCGATCGCCGACGTCAAGAAGGGATAGCCTAACGCCAGGCTGCCCAGGCCGGTCAGCGTCGCCAGGCCGACCCCGGCGACGGCGATCGGCTGGTACTGAAACGACATGCGCCGCTGACACCAGTCGACGCCATGGGCGATGTACAGGAGGATCAACGCCACCGCCGTGACCAGGCCGGCGATGAAACCGCCGCCCGGTGCGTTGTGACCGCGCAGAAAGATGAATGCCGACACCAGCAGGGCCAGCGGCAGGATGGTCTGCGACACGCTGATCAGAATCAGCGGATGACGGTCGCGGGACCATGGCCGGCCCTCGGCGTCACTCGATGGCATGAATAGTCGCAGCCGGTTGAGCAGCTTGTAGATGCCCACCGCGGCGATGCACAGCACGGTGATCTCGCCGAGGGTATCGAAGCCGCGGAAGTCGACCAGAATCACGTTGACCACGTTATACCCGCCGCCACCCGGCACGCTGTTGGCGATGAAGAACTGCGAGATCGATTCCAGCGGCCGGGTCAGCACCGCAAAGTTGAGGCTGGCGACGGTCCCGCCGAACGCCGTGGCCAGCAATACGTCGCGCAGGATCCGCGCAGCGCCGGACTCCTTGGGGGTTCGCTGGGGCAGGAAGAACAGCGCCAGCATCAGCAGGATCATGGTCACCACCTCCACCGCCAGCTGAGTCAGCGCCACATCGGGTGCCGAGAAGCGGGCGAAGGCCAGTGAGGTCATCAGCCCGACGATCGACAGCATCAGCAGCGAGATCAGCCGCCGCCGGTGCAGGATCGCCGTGGCCAGGCCGGCGAATATCGCCATGCCGGCGCCGACGATGACCACCCCGTCGAGCGGTTGCAGCGGTAGCGGGCCGCGCAGCTCGGTGGCGTCGAGCAGGGTGCCGCCGACCAGGCCCAGGATGGTGATCACCAGCCACAGCATGTAGCGCTGCAGCGAGCCGTTTTCCAACGTGTCGATCACGCGCTGGGTGGTGTGTACCAGGCTCTGGACCGAGGCCTCGAACAGCAGTCGTGCGTCGCGGGCACGAAACTGGCGCTGAAAGGCGAATAGATACTTGCGCTGCCAGTACAGCGCGGCGCCGCCGATCAGCGCGATGGCACTCATCAGCAGCGGTAGGCTGAAACCTTGCCAGACCACCAGATGCAGTTCGGGCGTGTCGCCGACCAGCGCGGCGTTGCCCGCCGCGGTGAGCAGCGCCGTGGTGGTCAACGCCGGCAGGGTGCCGATCAGCAGGCTCAGCGCGGCAAGCAGCAGCCCCGGAGCGATCATCAGCCTGGGCGGTGCATGGGGTGTCTTGGGCAACTCGGGCATGGGCCCCTGAAAGAATACGTTGTTGACCAGGCGTATCGTGTAGGCCACCGACAACAGGCTGCCCAGCGTCGCCAGTACCGGAATCAACCATGACAGCCCGCCCAGCAGTTGAGTGTCGAGGGACTCCTTGAGCAGCATCTCCTTGGGCAGAAAGCCGCTGAAGTAGGGTACCCCGGCCAGCGACGCCCCGGCGACGACCGCCACTACCGCGACCAGCGGCATCGTCCGCCACAGTCCCTGAAGCTTGCGGATATCGCGGGTTCCGGTTTCGTGATCGACGATCCCGGCGGTCATGAACAGCGCCGCCTTGAAGAGAGCATGACTGAGAATCTGAAAGAGCGCGGCGACCGTCGCTATCTGATTGTTGAGTCCCAGCAGCAGGGTGATCAGCCCCAGCTGACTGATTGTCGAGTTGGCCAGCACGCCCTTGAGATCGTACTTGAGCAGCGCAAAATAGCCCCCGTAGAGCATCGTCGCCAGGCCGGTCAGGCCGACCAGGTAGAGCCACTCGGGGCTGCCGGCCAGCGCCGGGTGCATGCGTGCCAGCAGGAACACGCCGGCTTTGACCATGGTCGCCGAATGCAGGAATGCCGACACCGGCGTCGGCGCAGCCATTGCGTGAGGCAGCCAGAACTGGAAGGGAAACTGGGCCGACTTGGTGAATGCGCCGAGCAGTACCAGCAGCAATGCCGGCAGATAGCGCGGGTCGGCCTGAATCATGTCGCGGCTGTCGAGCACCACCTGCAGGTCGTAGCTGCCGACGATGCGGCCCAGCAGCAGCAAACCGGCGAGCAGCGCCAAGCCTCCGGCCCCGGTCACGGTGAGCGCCATGCGGGCGCCCTTGCGGGCCTCGCTCTGGTGATACCAGTAGCCGATCAGCAGGAACGACGACAGACTGGTGAGTTCCCAGAAGAACCACAGCAGCAACAGATTGTCGGCCATGACGATGCCCAGCATCGCCGCCATGAACAGCAGCAGGAAGGCGTAAAAGCGCGGTGCGTTGTCGCTGGCCAGCAGATAGTAACGGGCGTAGACGATGATCAGCAGGCCGATCCCCAGGATCAGCAGCACGAACAGCAAAGAAAGGCCGTCCAGGCGCAGGGCGAGGCTCAGGTCCAGCGCCGGAATCCAGCGGTAGGCCTGACGGAACACCTCGCCATCGAGTACCGCGCCGGCATAATAGAGCGCGACCGCCAGTGCTATGAGCACTGGCGCGGCTGCCACGGCGGCGCAGGCGCCACGGCGCTCGTTGGAACTCATGATGGGCAGCAGGCCGCCCACCAGTGGCAGCAGCACAATCAATAACAGCGGCATGAACGACTCGCTCTCGTCGTTGGCGTTCTGGCGGATCCGGCGCGCGGCGCGCGGTTGCGATAGGTCACAGTTCAGCCGTTGCGGAAACGACCATCAAGCGAAATCGAAAGGCGGGTCGGTAAGAAACGGGCGGCGTACGGCTCGGGGCGCCAGCATCCAGGCAGGAGTGCGGTCGACCGGACGCGCGGTGGTCAGAGTATCGGCACCGGTATGGCGAGGCGCGCGTGGGGTTGCGCGCGGGGGGTGGCCCGTCATGGTGTCTTCCTCCCTTCGTGGCTTCCCGGCATCCAAGAGCATTGGTCTTCGAAGTAAGCTAGTTTGCTGTTTTTATTGAGATAAAATGCCGGTTGGCTGGCGCCTTCGCGGCGTCAGTCTTCGACTCTACCACGCCCCCCGACGCCAATCTAGCGTAACCGGCGTGGCCGCGCCCCGCGAAAATCGCCGGGGCCAGCGCTAGTCGCGCAGCCTCACCTGCGAGAAGATAGGCGCGCGCGTCCTGTACCGTCCTCCGTTCATTTGCCTGGCAAGGAAGTTTCATGATTCGTCGCCTCCCGGTTCCATTGCTGCTGACACTGCTGATGCCCCTGGCCGGCTGCCAGGTCAGCGCCAGTACCACCGACATAGTCGGCCGCGATGCCACTCTCGCCCCCGAGGCCAGCCAGACCACGGCGGCGAGCGCCGCCGAGCAAACCGATACCGCCGCGCCCGCGGTACGTCAGGACTTCGTCGCCTGGGTCGCCGACTTCCGTCGTCAGGCCCTGACCGAGGGCATCAACGCGGTGACGCTGGCGGCGGCGTTCGATGACGTCCGCTACCTGCCGCGTGTCATCGAGCTCGACCGCGCCCAGCCGGAATTCACCCGCCAGGTCTGGGACTATCTCGATACCGCGATTTCCCCCGCCCGGATCCAGCAGGGCCGCGCGCAATTCGCCGAGTATCGCGCGCCGATCCAGGCCGCCAGTCGGCGCTACGGCGTGCCGGCCGAGATCCTGGTGGCGATCTGGGGCATCGAGAGCAACTACGGCAGCAACTTCGGCAGCTTCTCGACCATCGACGCGCTGGCCACGCTGGGTTACGACGGTCGCCGCCCCGACTTCGCCCGCAGCGAGTTGCTCGCGGCGTTGCGCATCCTGCAGCGCGGCGACATCGACCGCGAGCACATGCGCGGCTCCTGGGCCGGGGCCATGGGCCACACTCAGTTTCTGCCGTCGAGCTTCGAGAAATATGCCCGCGACGCCGACGGCGACGGCCGACGCGACATCTGGGGCAGCATCGCCGACGTCATGGCATCGACCGCCAGTTACCTGACCGACGCCGGCTGGCGAAAGGGCGAGCCGTGGGGCGCGGAGGTCCGCCTGCCCGATAACTTCGACTACGCCCAGACCGAACTGGACGTGCGCCGCTCGAGCCAGGCATGGCTGGCGCAGGGGGTGCGTGGCGTGCGCGGCACGCAGTTGCCAGCGCTTGATCAAGCCTCGATCATCGCCCCGGCCGGCGCCCGCGGGCCAGCCTTCCTGGTGGGGCACAACTTCCGGACGATCATGCGCTACAACGCCTCGACCAGTTATGCGCTGGCGGTCGCGCTGCTCTCCGAGCGGCTGGCCGGCGAACCGGGGCTGGTCGGCGACTGGCCGCGCCAGCAGCCGGCGCTGTCGCGCAGCCAGGTCAAGCGTCTTCAGCAGTTGCTCAACGCGCGCGGCTTCGAGGTCGGCTCTGCGGATGGGGTGATCGGACCGAATACCCGGCGCGGGCTGCGTGAATACCAGCGCAGCCTGGGACAGACGCCGGACGGCTTCGCCACCGTAGGGATGCTCGAGCGACTCGAAGCCGACTGAGCGAGGCCGGATTAGCCGAGCCGTGCCAGCAGGGCGGTGACCGCGGTCTCGACGCGCAGGATGCGTTCGCCGAGATGGATGCCCTGGCAGCCCGCGGCGAGCAGGCACTCCACCTCGTAGGCAATGAAGCCGCCTTCGGGGCCGACCAGCAGCACGCTGGGCCGGTGGATGCCGCGCGGGCAGGCCTCGTCCATGCCAGGGTGGGCGAGCAGGCCCTGCTTGCCGGCCAGCAGCCCGGGCAGCCGGTCCTCGACGAACGGCTTGAAGCGGGGCTCGCAACTGAGCGTCGGCAGCACGGTGTCGCGGGCCTGCTCGAGGCCCAGCACCAGGTGGTCGTGGATCTTCGCCGGCGCCAGCTCGGGCGACTGCCAGTAGCTCTTCTCGACGCGCCGGGTGTGCAGCAGGGTGATCTGCTTGACCCCCAGCGCGGTGACGTGCTCCAGCGTTCGGGCCAGCATGCGTGGACGCGGCAGGGCCAGCACCAGGTGCACCGGCAGCGGCGGCGGCGGCGGCCGGTCGAGGACGAGCTCGCTGAACAGCGCCGCCTGCGTATCCAGCGTCGCCAGCCGCGCCGTGCCCCAGCGGCCATCGCGCACCCCCACCGTCAGGCGATCGCCAGGGGTGGCGCGATGCACTTCGCGCAGATGGCGCAGACGGCGCGGGTCGCTGACGCGCGCCAGGCCGCCGGTAGTCAGGTCGGCGGGGTCGAGCAGGATCAGGTTCATGAGCGCTCCGAAGACGCGGGCGGCCATGATAGCCGAGACCGCGGCGGCTGACAGGGGTTTGCAAGCCATGGTTTGCAAGCTATGGGTTGCAAGAAAAGGGGTGCGGTGCACAATGCATCGATGCCGATTAACGATGAGGAGCAGCGCCGTGCGCGTGATACGTAAGTATGCCAATCGCCGACTCTACGACACCCAGCAGAGTCGTTACGTGACGCTCGAAGATCTGCGGCGCCTGATTCTCGACGACGAGCCGTTCCGTGTCGAGGATGCCAAGAGCGGCGAGGACCTGACGCGGACCATCCTGCTGTCGATCATCATCGAGCAGGAACAGGCCGACGGTGACGCCGAGGTGTTCTCCAACGACCTGCTGACCCAGATGATCCGCATCTACGCCATGTCGCAGCCGCTGCCGCTGGCGCGTTACCTGGAGCAGGGCACCCAACTGATGCTCGAGCAGCAGAAGCACTTCAAGGATCAGTGGCAGCAGGCCATGCGCCACACGCCGATGGAGTTGATGCGCGAGATGGCCGAAGAGAACATGCGCTTCTGGCAGCAGACGATGAACCGCACGCAGCACACGCGCGACGACGAGGACAAGGACGACTGAGCCCGTCGCGGCCGGGCAGCGCGCCACGCTTTCTGACATAATGCCGCGGATCGATTCCCCACTCGCGAGCAAGGTTAGTCAATGAAGGTTCTGATCATCGGCGGCGGTGGCCGCGAGCACGCGCTGGCCTGGAAAGCCGCTCAGTCGCCCTACGTGGATTGCGTCTATGTCGCCCCCGGCAACGCCGGCACGGCGCGCGAATCCAAGCTGACCAACGTGGCGATCGCCGCCGACGACCTGGCCGAGCTCGAAGCCTTCGCCCGCGCGCAGGCCATCGGGCTGACCATCGTCGGTCCCGAGGCGCCGCTGGTCGCCGGGGTGGTCGATCGCTTCCGCACCGCCGGCCTGACAATCTTCGGGCCGACCCAGGCGGCGGCCCAGCTCGAGGGCTCCAAGGCGTTCACCAAGGACTTCCTGGCCCGCCACGCGATCCCCAGCGCCGAGTACGCGACCTTCACCGCCGTCGAGCCGGCGCTGGCCTACCTGGCCGAGCGCGGCGCGCCGATCGTCATCAAGGCCGACGGACTGGCGGCCGGCAAGGGCGTGATCGTGGCCATGAGCGACGCCGAGGCCGAAGCGGCGATCCGCGACATGCTCGAGGTCAACGCCTTCGGCGACGCCGGCGCCCGGGTGGTGATCGAGGAGTTCCTTGACGGCGAGGAGGCCAGCTTCATCGTCATGGTCGACGGCGAACACGTCTTGCCGATGGCCACCAGCCAGGACCACAAGCGCGCCGGCGATGGCGATACCGGTCCCAACACCGGCGGCATGGGCGCCTACTCGCCGGCGCCGGTGGTCACCGAGACGGTCTACCGGCGGGTCATCGACGAGGTGATCCTGCCCACGGTGCGCGGCATGGCCGCCGAGGGCCATCCCTACTCAGGCTTTTTGTACGCCGGGTTGATGATCGATGCTCAGGGCGCGCCCAAGGTGATCGAATACAACTGTCGCTTCGGCGATCCCGAGACCCAGCCGATCCTGATGCGTCTCAAGAGCGATCTGGTCAAGCTGTGCCTGGCCGGTGCCGAGGGGCGGCTGGATGGCGAGACCTGCGAGTGGGACGCGCGCGCCGCAGTGGGTGTGGTGATGGCCGCCGGCGGCTATCCGGGCAGCTACCGCAAGGGCGATGCGATCGACGGGCTGGACGCCGCCGAGGCCGTCGGCTGCAAGGTCTTCCATGCCGGCACGGCGGAAGACGACCAAGGTCGGATCGTCACCAGCGGCGGGCGCGTGCTATGCGTAACCGCCCTGGGCGAGCGGGTCTCGCGGGCTCGCGATCGTGCCTACGATGGAGTCGCCGCGATCCACTGGGACGAAGCCCTCTATCGTCGCGACATCGCCTATCGGGCGGTGGCCCGGGAATCCTGACGCCTGGCGCGCGCGTCCACTGACAGGGAGTTGACCATGCAACGCCTCGAGCTCGAGTTTTTGCAAGCCCAGTGCCTGCATCGGTACGCCCTGGCCGCCGCTTCGCGCGTGGGAGCCCACTGAGATGTCCCGCGAGTATCCGATCGTCGCGGTGACCGGCTCGTCGGCCGCCGGCACCACCACCGTGCGACGTACCTTCGAGCGCATGTTCACCCGCGAGGACGTCCATGCCGCCTTCGTCGATGGCGACGCCTTTCATCGCTACACCAAGGAAGAGCTGACGCGGATCTTCCGCGAGGAGCCCGAGCGCACCGACGAGCTCTCGCACTTCGCGGTGGGCGCCAACCTGCTCGATCGGCTCGGAGCGCTGTTCCAGGAGTACGGTGAGCAGGGCACCGGCACCTACCGCCATTACATCCATGCCGAAGACAAGCGCATGATCGAGGCCGGCTACAAGGTCGGCACCTTCACCGAGTGGCAGGACCTGCCGTGCGGTACCGACCTGCTGTTCTACGAGGGGCTGCACGGCGGCCTGGTCACCGGCGACTGCGATATCGCCCGGCATGTCGACCTGCTGGTCGGCGTGGCCCCGACCATGAACCTCGAGTGGATTCAGAAGATCGATCGTGACACCAAGCTGCGTGGTTATACTCAGGAGGCGGTGATCGACACCATCCTGGGGCGCATGCACGACTACGTGCGCTACATCCAGCCGCAATTCTCGCGCACCCACATCAATTTCCAGCGCGTGCCCACGGTGGATACCTCCAACCCGTTCGAGATCCAGGATATCCCCACCGACGCTGAATCGTTCGTGGTGATCCGTTTCCGCGATCCGTCGACGGTGGATTTCCCTTATTTGCTGGCGATGATTCAGGATGCCTTCATGAGCCGTCCGCACACCCTGGTGGTGCCCGGCGCGCGGCTGTCGCTGGCGATGGAGCTGATCCTCGGCCCGCTGGTGCGTCACCTGCTGGCCCAGCGACGCTTTCGTTGACGCCGGTTTAACCCCCCCCCCGCCGGGAGAACGATGATACGACGTGGCAAGGTGACCATCACCGATATCGCCAAACATGTGGGCATGACCAACATGACGGTATCGCGTGCGCTAAATAAGCCGGACAAGGTCAAGCCGGAAACTCGCGAACGAATCCTCGCGGCAGCAAGCCAGTTGGGCTATGTGCCGAATGCCTTCGCCAGCCATCTGCGCAGTCGTAAGAACCGCTTGGTCGGGCTGGTTACCGCCAGCGTCGATAACCCTTTCTACAGTGAGGTCATCAAGGCGATTTCGCGCAGTGCCGCGCAGCACGATTATACGATCATGCTGATCGACACCGACGGTTCGGCCGAACTCGAGGCGGTGGCGATCGAGACCCTGCTCAGCTATCAGGTCGCTGGCATCATCCTTTCACCGGTCTCCGATGATGCGGGGTATCGGCCCGCTTATCTCGAGCGGCTGCGAGCGGCTCACCTGCCGATGGTGATGATCGACCGGATCCTGGATGTCGGCGACTTTAGTCGCGTGGTGCTGGACAACCACCATGCCGGGCGACTACTCGGTGAGTGGCTGGTTCGCCAGGAGGTCGGACAGGTGCTGGCGCTTACGGGGCCGAGTGGCTCTCGGATCACGCAGGATCGTATGGCTGGCCTGGTGGCGGCTTATGAGGCGGCGGGCAAGACGTTGTCGCTGGAACAGCGCCCCGGCGATTACACGTTGCAGCCAGGCTATCGTGATATGTCCGCTTACTTGGCTCGGGAGCCCCCCCCCGAGGCGGTCTTCGGCTTCAACCAGTTGATTACCTTGGGGGCCATGCGCGCCCTGCATGACGCTCAGATAGACTGGGACGCCGTCAAGGTGGTAGGGGTCGATCGCCTGCCCTATGCCGATATCTTCGATGTATCTGTACCCTGTGCTGCCCATGACACTTATCGGGCGGGGCACGAGGCGATTCAATTGCTCTTCGAGCGGATCAACGACTCCACGTCTCCCGTGCGCGAAGTCGTGATCGCTGCCGATCTTGTTTGACATCCTGATCGGCTGAACGGCATCGACACCGCACGAACAGTGATCAGCGTGCGGTGTAGCCGCCGTCGATCGGCAGGCAGGTACCGCTGATCATCGAAGCGGCCGAACTCAGCAGAAAGGCCACCGGCTGCGCGACCTCGCGGGGGGCGGCAAAGCGTCCCAGCGGGATCGCCGCCAGCATGGGGTCGCGTTTGGCGGGCTCTGACCAGGCGCGCGCGGCCATCGGGGTTAGGGTCACGGTGGGATTGACGCTGTTGACGCGAATGCCCTGTGGCCCCAGTTCGAGACACAGGACGCGCGTCATTGCGTCCATCGCCGCCTTCGAGGCGCAATAGCCGAGATGATTCTCCAACGCGACCATGGCCGCCTGGCTGGAGACGTTGACGATGCTGCCCTGGCGTCCGGCCGCCAGCATGTTGTTGGCGGCCTCGCGAGCCACGATCGTAGCGGCACGCAAGTTGGTTGCCATCATCGCGTCGAGGTCCGCGGCGTGCAGCCGGGTGGCGGGATCGAGAATCGAGATGCCTGCGCAGTTGACCAGACCGTCAAGAGCCGGGAGGTCGGCGAAAGCCGCTGTAATCGCGTACTCGTCGGTGATGTCCAGGGCCACGGTACGGGCGCCCAGTTCGTGTTCGAGGGCCTTGAGACGCTCCTGGTTACGGCCGAATAGCACTAGATCGGCGCCGCACTCGCGCAACAGTCGGGCGATTTCCAGGCCGATGCCGCTGGTCGCCCCGGTCACCAGGAAGTGCTTCCCCCGAAGTTCGAAATCCATGATCTGTCCTTCAATGGGCTGTCATCGCACCGGCGTCACTGAGCCGGTGCATGATGGGCTTGAGAGTGGGGTAGAGTTGGCAATAGAGCGCGAAGAGTTCGTCGTAGCGGGCTGCCGCTTGTGGATCGGGTGTGGCCCGCTCATCGAGGTTGCCATGACGGTTGGTAGCTGAGATGTCGAGCAGATCGACGGCTTGGCCGGCCAGCAGGCCGGCGCCCAGGGCCGCTTCCACGTCCTCGCGGTAGGTATAGACGGGCAGTTGGGTTACGTCGGCGATGATCTGCATCCAGAGGTTTGAACGGGTGGCGCCGCCGACCACGACCAGGTAGGGGTCGAGCACTTCCCCCTGTTGGCTGCCGGCTTCCATGTTATGACGCAGGGCGAAGGTCACGCCTTCGAGTACGGCGCGATACAGGTGAGGGCGTCGGTGATAAAGGCTCAAACCGATGAAGCAGGCACTGGCCCGGGCGTCCCATACCGGACTGCGTTCGCCCATCAGGTAGGGCAGAAACAGCAAGCCATCGGCGCCCGGGGGAAGCTCTCGGGCGGGCGGCTCGAGCCGATCGTAGACGCTGCCATGCTCCCCGGCCGCGGCCCTGTCCTCGCCGCACAGAGTATCGACGAACCAACTGACCGAAGCCCCGGCGGTCAGCGCGCCGCCAAAGGTATATAGATCCCGGTCTCCATTCAGTACATGCGGCATGCTTATCAGCCCCTGGTCGGCATCGACGTGCTGGTTGATCACCCCCCAGCACATACTGGTGCCGATCATGGCAACGTGATTGCCGGGCCGGGTCGCCCCCGCCGCCAACGTGGCCATCGCCGCATCGACCCCGCCGGCGATCACCGGAATGCCGGCGGGCAGGCCTAGTTCGTCGGCCAGCGCGGGCAGCAGGCCGCCAACGGTCGCACCAGAGTCGACCAGTCGGGAAGGCATCTTGTCCTGCTCGAGTCCCAGGGCCTCGAGCATTTCCGTCGACCAGTCGCGTGCCGCGAGGTCGTAGACGCCGCCGATGTTACCGGCCGAACTGTGGTCGATGGCGATCTCGCCACTCAGGCGATAGTTGATGTAGCTGTTGGGTGGCAGCAGATAGCGGGTGCGTTTCCAGATTTCCGGGCGCTCGGCCTTAAGCCACATCATCTTGGTGAAGCCGTAGTAGCTGTCCACGCCATTGCCGGTGACGCTTCCCAGTCGAGTCAGGTCGATGTGCTCCTTCACCCACTGGACCTGGGCCTCCGCACGGCGATCCATCCAGATCAGGCAGGGGTGAACGGGCTGGATCTCGGCGTCGACCGGGATTCCCGAGCCGCCATAGAGGCTGCTGACACACAGTCCCTTGACGCCTCGGGGATCGACCTCGGAGGCTTCCAGGCAGGCCCTGATGCAGTTGAGTACGGCCTCCCACCATACGTTCGGCCACTGCTCGGCCCAGAGTGGACGTGGGGTGTCGACCCGGTAGCCCTGGCCATGCTCGGCCAGGATCCGGCCTTGGCGATCGATTACCACTGCCTTGGTGCTTTGGGTGCCGATGTCGATCCCGATAACGGTTTCCATGCAGATACCCCTTGCGCTTGAGGGTGGCCTTGAGCTGGCTGGTGGTCAGGTCGTGCGCTTGCGGCTTATGTAGATTGCCAGCAGGATGATCAGGCCTTTGACAACGTTCTGGAGGTAGGGAGAGACGCCCATCAGATTGAGACCGTTGTTGAGCACGCCGAGCAGCAAGGCCCCGACCAGGGTGCCGAGTATCATGCCTCGCCCACCGGTGATGGCGGCCCCACCCAGTACCACGGCGGCGATGGCATCGAGCTCGAAGCCGACCCCGGCATTGGGCTGGCCGCTCATCAGACGAGAGGTGATGACCAGTCCAGCGATGGCCGCGGTAGTGCCGCTCAGGGTGTAGACCAGCAGCTTGTAGCGCGAGACGCGAATGCCGGACAGCCGGGTGGCTTCTTCGTTACCGCCGATGGCGTACAGGTAGCGTCCGGTGGCGGTATGGCTGAGCAGTACATATCCGAGCGCGTAGACGGCGAACATGATCAGGATGGGCATTTCGATACCGGCCAGGGTACCGCGGCCGAAGAAGGCGAATTCCGAGGGTAACCCGGAAATCGGGTAGCCGCCGGTGTAGATCAGCCCGAGCCCGCGGGCGATGCCCATGGTGGCCAGGGTGACGATGATCGGCGGCATACCGGCGAAGGCAATGAAGAGACCGTTGAAGGCCCCGAAGGCGGCACCGACCAGCAGCCCCAGAATGATCGCCAGCGAGGGCGGGACACTGGCGACCATCAATCCGGCCATGACCGTTCCCGACAGGGCCATCACCGGTCCTACCGAGAGGTCGATGCCCCCGGTCAGGATGGCCAGGCTCATTCCCACCGCGATGATCGCAATGATCGACACTTGTCGCACCAGGTTGATCTGATTGCCCAAAGTAAGGAAATTGTCATTGATCAATGCCATGGCGACGAAGACTGTGACGAGGCCGATCAGCGGATAGAAAATCGGGGTGCGGCGCCAGCGAGCCAGTCGCATGTTGAGTGACTGACGGGCTGTGCCGGGAGTTGAGGCGAGCTGGCTCATTGGCTGAGTCCCCCCGTGGCATGGTGCATAATTGTTTGTGAGTTGAGATCGCCACCCTTGAGTTCGGCAGCGATCCGCCCGTGGTGGAAGACAGCGGCGCGATCACACAGGCCGAGCACTTCGAGGAGTTCCGAGGAGATCAGGATGATCGCCACGCCTTTGGCGGTGAGTTCCTTCATCAGCGCGTAGATTTCCGCCTTTGCACCGACGTCGATGCCGCGGGTTGGCTCATCGAAGATCAGCACTTTGCACCGATGACCTAGCCAGCGGGCGATGACCACCTTTTGCTGGTTGCCGCCACTGAGTTCGCCAACCGGGGTCTCGGGACCGGGCGCTTTGACGCGCACCGATGCCATCAACTTTGCGGCGGTACGCGACTCCTCGTTGCGCCTAATAAACGGCAGGGCGGCCTGGAATTGCGTCAAATTGTTCAACGAGATGTTGTCGCGACACGAGAACGGAAGGATCAGCCCCTGGGTCTTGCGGCTTTCCGGCAACAACCCGATCCCCTGCTCCAAGGCGGTGGCGGGGTGGCGGAGCCTGACTGGCTTACCCTCCATGCTGACCTTGGCGTTCACGGGGCGCGTCGCGCCGATCAGCCCCATGGCCAGCTCCGTGCGGCCGGAGCCCACCAAACCCGCAAAGCCGAGGATCTCGCCTCGGTGGAGCTTCAGCGAGTGCTCAGGACCATTGGCGTGGAGGCGTAAGGCCTGTATATCCAGTACCACATTGCGGTAATCAGCATCGCAACGATGCGCAGGGAAGATGTTCTCGACGCGGCGGCCGACCATTTTCTCGATCAGATCGTCGCGAGTAGTCGCGGTGATGTCACAATTGTCGACCTTCTCGCCATCGCGCATTACGGTGACGCGATCGCAGATAGTGAAGATCTCCTCCATGTGGTGGGAGATGAATACCATGCCGACCTGCTGGTCGCGCAATTCGCGCATGATGGTGAACAGGTGGTCGGCTTCGCTGGGCGTCAGAGTCGCGGTCGGTTCGTCTAGAACCAGGATGCGGGCATCCAGCGAAAGGGCCTTGGCGATCTCGATGAACTGCTGGTCGGCGACGCTCAGTTCGGCGATGGAACAGTCCAGGGGAATCGAGATCTTGAGGCGGTCGAACAGACGTTGTGCCTCGCGGATCATGCCGGGCTTATCGCGTAGCCCGAGCCGGTTGCGTCGCTCGTGTCCAAGGAAGATATTATCCACGGCATCCAAGTCGGGGATCAGGCTGAATTCCTGGAAGATGATGCCGATTCCGGCATCGAGGGCATCCTGATAGCCGTGGAAGTTGCATGCTTTGCCATCGATTACGATGTCCCCCTCGTCCTGGCGGTAGATGCCGCAAAGGATCTTCATCAGGGTCGACTTGCCGGCCCCGTTCTCGCCGAGCAGGGCATGTACCTCTCCAGCGTGGACATCGAAAGACACATCCTGCAGAGCTTTCACCCCGGGAAACGACTTCGAGATATGCCTTAGGGAAAGTAATGGAGTCATGGGGATACTCGCGTGTGCCGCTCCGGGCGGCACACGTTGTCAGCGTCTACGGTAGGGTTACCAGCTGAAGTCGGCGGCCTTTTCGCGGTCGATCAGCTTCACGTCAATTGGGATTTCCGCAGGAACGTTGCTGGCGCCCCAGTATTTGGCCAGACCGAGACCGAGCCCCAGGCGTACCATATCGCGGGGGTACTGAGCCGAGGTGGCTATGAACGGTGAATTGGCCTCCTGGATCTTGCTAATAGCCTCGGGATGACCGTCTACACTGACTAGCTTTATGTCTTTACCGCTGGCTTCTATGGCAACCAAGGCGCCGAGTGAGCCGATGTCATTGACGCTAAAAATGCCGTCCAGATCCGGGTTCGCTTGGATGATATTCTCGGTCACTGTCATGGCCTGGGCGCGCTCCTGGCGTCCGTTCTGCTTGTCGACGATCTCGATGCCGGAATATTCGCCGAGCGCGGCGGTGCAGCCATCGATGCGCTGCAAGATCGGTACGACAGGAATACCGTCCAACAAGGCCACTTGGCCTTCCCCATCGAGTTTCTGAGCCAGGTAATCGCATGACTTGTAGCCGGCGTCGTAGTTCTTGGAGCCCACGAAGCCATCTACTGGCCCTTTGGCCTGGGCATCGATTGCTATGGTGGTGACGCCGGCTTCCTTGGCGGCCAATACTGCCGTCTCGACGCCGACAGAATCAGCTGGGTTGAGCAGCAGGATGTCGACACCCCGTTGGATCATGTCTTCGACATCGCTGACCTGCTTGGCGACGTCATGGCGGGCATCGGTGATGATAACTTCGGCCCCTATGCTTTCAGCAGCACTCTCGAGCGCTTTCTGCATGGTCACAAAATACTGATTGTTGAGTTCTTGAAAGGACATACCGATTGTCAGAGTATCCTCATCTGCCACCACAGTGCCCGTAGCCAGCATGCTTACGCAGGCGGTGGCGAGGGCTGTCTTGCGGGCGTGTACTGTCAACTCGGGGATTTTCATGTTTGGCTCCAGATTTGTTCTTGTCACATTTGGGATAGGTAATTGTAGATACTGCCAAAATGTTAACGTCAACATTTTGAAGGCTAGTAAGCCCCAAGAAGCGAGTCAATGGCCCTGCGACCAATGTCTAGTCATCTTGTGAGCCCAATTGGTAGAAATCGATGGAGCTGCTGCCGGGTGTGCTATCTACATGTCGAAATTGCTTGGCAGGACCACCATGTCACGAATAGTTACGTTGCGAGGGCGGGTCAGCATATACAGGATGGCATCTGCTACCTCGGCCGGTTCGATGATGCTGCCCGACTCCTTGGCCTTTCGCAGGTTGTCCTCGGGCCAGTCGGCCAGCAGGGCGCTGTTGACGGGGCCGGGCGAGACCGAGGCGACACGGATGCCATGCCTGAGGACTTGGCGGCGCACGGTCTGGACGAAGCTGGTCATGGCCCACTTTGAGGAGGCGTAGACCGGCTCCCAGGGGACGGGAAAATGCCCGGCTACAGAGCTCGTTACCATGATGTCGCCAGTGCCACGCTCGATCATGTGTGGCAGGACATTATGGACGTTCTTCATCACTACACTGACGTTAAGGCTCACCATTCGGTCGATCGAGTCTGGGTCGGCATCGATCAAGTCGCCACCGATGTAGCTGCCGGCATTGGCGTGGAAGATGTCGAGCTGACCCGCCTTCTCCAGGACACGTGACAGCAGCGTCGCGCAGTCCTGCGGGTCGAGCAGGTCGATAACCAGCGGCATTGCGGCCTCGCCGAGTTCCTTGCAGGCCGACTCAAGGGTGGACTCGTCGCGATCGATAAGCACCACACGGGCGCCCGAGGAAATCATTGCTTTTACGCTGGCTAGCCCGATGCCCGATGCCGCTCCGGTTACGGCTGCCACCTTGCCAGTCAAATCATTCGCCATTTAGTTCTCTCCCTATTTGGCTCGCCGCCCCGTAGCCGAGACAGTTCGCTTTCTTACCGGTCAGAGCCGTCATTCGGCGCTGCAGGCCGGGCCAGATTCGTCTTTATACTATTAACTAACGAACTATTTCATGCTGACGCTATAAGTAATGTTAACGTCAACATTTATAGATGTTAGGCAACACCCTCAAGGAGGGCAATATCGATTCGACCAATGTCTAGCGCCGTTGGGTGCTGAATTAGCGATGATCTCGAAGGGTGTCGCAGCCTGACAATATTAGCGGGAAGGGTTACCCTCAGAACCAGCCAAGGTTCCTTCCTTTGTTGCCAGCCTTATGAGAGCCAATCATGAATTGCCTGTTCTGCAAGATGATCAAGCGCGAGATCGAGCCCGACGTGGTCTACGAGGACGACCACGTGCTGGCCTTCAACGACATCAACCCGCAGGCGCCACGCCATGTGTTGATCGTGCCCAAGAAGCACATCGCCACCTTGAACGCCATCGAGGAGGGCGATCTGGCCCTGGTCGGCCGGCTGCAGTACACCGCCGCCAAGCTGGCCCGCGAGTTCGGCTTCGCCGACGATGGCTATCGCGTGGTGATGAACTGCAATGAAGATGGCGGCCAGTCGGTCTATCATATACACATGCACCTGCTGGGCGGCCGCCGCTTTACCTGGCCGGCTGGGTAGCCGGCGATCGGCGCACGAGTCGCGATCTTCAGAGCGCGCGTCTCCAACGGGGCATACCGGGCCGTTCACGACCGTGCGTCGCGTGCGGCCCGTCTCGTCATGACGCCGATTGATGCCACGCCGCCCTCATGTTTCCCTCATGTTGCCTTATCGATCGAGGAAACCGCCATGCTTCGCAAGCTGACACGCCGCGATCAGCTGATCCACCAGTTCGATACCGTGCTGCGCACCCTGGTGCCGCATGCCGCCCAACCCTCGCGGCCGTCGCCCGCCGGTGCTACCCGTGACGAGTCGCTGGATGAGTTCGAGCGCCGCCACGCCGCCGGGCTGATGCGCATCAACCATACTGGCGAGGTATGCGCCCAAGCGCTCTATCAGGGCCAGGGGCTGACCGCCAAGCTGGCCGACACCCGTGCGCAGATGGAGCAGGCCGCGCAGGAGGAGATCGATCACCTGGCCTGGTGCGATGCGCGACTGGTCGAGCTCGACGGACGAACGAGCTATCTCAACCCGCTGTTCTACGCCGCCTCGTTCGGCATGGGCGCGCTGGCCGGCGCGGTCGGCGATCGGCTCAGCCTGGGCTTCGTCAATGCCACCGAGGAGCAGGTCGGCAAGCATCTCGACGCGCACCTCGAGCAGTTGCCGCGCGGCGACAGGCGCTCCCGCGAGGTGCTCGAGCAGATGCGCGAGGACGAGGCCCACCATGCGCGCTGGGCGCTCGAAGCCGGCGGCACGCGGTTCCCGGCGCCGGTCAAGTGGGGCATGTCGTGGATGTCGAAGGTAATGACCCGCAGCGTCTATCGATTCTGAGCGGCCAGCGATGAGCAAAGCGATTCACACCCGCTTGCTGGGCCATCGCCGAGGGACTCAGTCCCGCACTTCACGAGGCCATGGCGCGTGGCGGCCCGGTCGCATTGCAGGCCGATGCCGGATCGCCACTCGCCGAGCGGCTGTGCCGCTCGGTGGCCACTCAGTCACCGCCGGCTCAATAGTGGGCGACGACGGCGCTTGCGACCGCCCAACAGGGCGCCGGCGAGCAGCAGCGCGGCGCCCGCGGCGAAACCGATCTCGCCACGGTGGGTACTCGCCCATAGCTGGGCGCTTTGTGAGTGGGCCTCGGCGTTGAAACGCCCCCGGGCGCCCCGGTCGCCGGCGACCGGCTGCCACAGGTTGTCGGCGCGACTCGAATCTTCCGGCTCGCCGGTCTGCTGGCCGTCGACGGCGTTATGCGCCAGGTAACGGTCCATCAGTCCCGGCGCGAGCTTGTTGCCCCAGATGGTCAGCAGCGAGGAGACGCCGACGTAGAGCTGGCGCCGGCGATGGTGGGCTGCCCAGTAGATCGCGCGTGCGCCAACCTCGGGCTGGTAGACCGGGGCGACCGGCCGTGCGCGCTTGGGCAGATGGCTGCGGCACCAGTCGAACTGCGGCGTATTCAGCCCCGGCATCTCGACGAGCGTGACATGCACGCGGCTGCCCTCGTTGAGCAATTCGCAGCGCAGCCCTTCGGTATAGCCCTTGATGGCATGCTTGGCGCCGCAATAGGCGGTCTGCAGCGGAATCGGCCGGTAGGCGAGCGCCGAGCCGACCTGCACGATGGTCCCGCGGTCGCGGGCTCGCATGCGCTTGAGCGCCGCCAGGGTGCCGTTGACATTGCCCAGGTAAGTGACCTCGGTGACCCGCTTGAACTCCTCGGCGCTCATCGCGTGCAGCGGCGCGAACACCGTGGTCATGGCGCCGTTGATCCAGATGTCGATGGGGCCGAGCTCGGCCTCGATGCACTCGGCGGCGGCCTCGACCTGCCGGGCGTCGGCGACGTCGGCGCTGACCACCACCGTGCGGGCGCCCAGCGCCTCGACCTCGCTGCGTACCGCCTCGAGGCGATGGCCGTCGCGCCCGATCAACCCGAGATGAGCGCCGTGGCGAGCGAATTCCCGCGCCGTGGCGCGGCCCAGGCCGGCGCCGGCGCCGGTGATCACGACGATTTCCTGGTACCTGTGGTGTGCGTTCATTTCACGTCCCTGTGTACGCCATACTGGGTTTCGTTACCCTGGATCTCAGCGACGGCGGCTCAGTTTCCATAGCGCCAGCCCGGCCGCCGCCACGCTGCCGGCGATCAGCGCGGCACGCTGGTTGGCATGCCGCCGGGCCTGTCGGCGGCGACGAACGATCTCGCCCTCCGCCAGGCCGGTATGTGCCTCCGGCGCCTGATCGAGCGCCATGCGCAGCACCTCGGCGATGTGCAGCGCCTGGCGCGGCGTGGTCTGGGCGATCTGCTCGCGGCAACTGAAGCCGTTGGTGATGATCAGGGTGTCCCGGTCGGCCTCGCGGACCTTCGGCAGCAGTACCCGTTCGCCGGCCCCGATCGAGACGTCGTACTTGGCTTTTTCGAAGCCGAACGAGCCGGACATCCCGCAGCAGCCGGAGTCGGCGATCTGATAGTCGAGTCCCATCCGTTCCATCAGGGTCTGCTCGGCGGACAGGCCGATGACCGCCCTGTGGTGACAATGACCATGCACCAGCGCCTTGCGGTTCAGCTTCGGCGGCCGATAGTCGGCGCGCTCGATCAAAAATTCGCTGAACATCATGCTGTTGTCGCGCAGCCGCTTGGCGCGGGCATCATCCGGGAACAGGTTGGTCAGTTCGTCGCGGAACACCGAGATGCAGGACGGCTCCAGCCCGATGATGGGCATGTCCTCGGCAATGGCCGCGTGCAGCGTGGACATCACCTGTTGCAGATACGCCTTGGCGTTATCGAGCATGCCGAAATCGTACAGCGGCCGCCCGCAGCACAGTCCCTCGGGGGGAATCACTACCCGGTAGCCCGCTGCTTCAAGCACCTCGGTGGCGGCCTGCGCGGTATCCGGATAGAAGTGGTTGCAGAACGTATCTGCCCAGAGCATGACGGGGGTGGCCTGGTCGTTGACGACGGGACGCTTGGCGAACCAGGCCTTGAATGTCTGCGGTGCGTAAATCGGCGCCTTGCGTTGCCGCGGCATGGACACCACCTGCTTGGTCACGTTGCGCAGCCCCGGCGCCTGAGTGATGAAGTTGGTGACTGCCGGGATCCGCGAGGCCAGCCGCGACCAGCGGTCGATGAAGCCGAAGGCATAGTGTAACAGTGGCCGCCGATGCGCCCCGGGGGCGAAATAGTGCGACAGGAATTCCGCCTTGTAAGTGGCCATGTCGACGTTCACCGGGCAGTCGTTCTTGCAGCCCTTGCAGGCCAGACACAGCTCCAGCGATTCATGGACCTCTTGCGACTGCCAGCCGTCGGTGATTATCTCGCCGTTCATCATCTCGAACAGCAGCCGGGCGCGACCGCGGGTGGTGTGCTTCTCCTCGCGGGTGACCATGTAGCTGGGGCACATGGTGCCGCTGTCGCTGCGGCACTTGCCGACCCCCACGCAGCGGAATGCTACCCGCGCGAAACTGCGCTTGTCGTCAGGATACTTGAAGGTCGTCTCGACCTGGTGCGGTGCATAGTTGACCAGACGCAGGTTCTCGTCGAGCCGGTAGGGGTCGATGACCTTTCCGGGATTCATCTTCCAGTCCGGATCCCAGATGCGCTTGAATTCGCGGAACGCCGCGATCAGCTCCGGGCCGTACATGCGCTCCAGCAGTTCGCCACGCGCCTGGCCATCGCCATGCTCGCCCGACAGCGAGCCGCCATAGGAGACCACCAGGTCGGCCGCCTCCTGGGCGAAGCGTCGGTACTTCTCGACGCCCGCCTGCGACTGCAGCTCGAAGTTGATGCGCGAGTGGATGCATCCCTGGCCGAAGTGGCCATACATCGAGCCGACGTAATCGTACTTCTTGTACAGCTCCTTGAGATCGCGCACATAGTCGCCGACCTGGTCGGGCGGTACGGCGGAATCTTCCCAGCCGGGCCAGTGCGGCTGCTGCTCGGGCGGCGGGAAGGCGGTCGCCCCCAGCCCCGCCTTGCGCACCTGCCAGAAGCTGGCGGCCTTGGCCTTGTCATCGATGGTTTCGTAATCGACGATCTTGCTGCTGGCGTGCTTCAGCTTGTCGATCATGCGCCGTGCCTGGGCGCCGGTGTCGTCCGAATTCTCGCCGCCGAACTCGACCAGCAGGAAGGCGTCGCCCCTGGGCAGTTCGCCCAGGGTTTGCTCGTTCATGTGTTCGGTGGCTTCGTTATCGAACAGCCGCTTGTCGATGGCTTCCAGGGCGATCGGCCTGGACTCGAGGATCGTCGGCACGTGATCGCCGGCTTCCTCGACGTTGTCGAACCCGACCACCATCAGCGTGCGGTGCGGTGCATTATCGGTCAGTTTGAGTGTGGCGTGCAGCACCGTCATGCAAGTGCCTTCGGTCCCGCACAAGGCGCTGGCGAGGTTGAAGCCACGTTCCGGCAGCAGGTCGTCCAGGTTGTAGCCCGAGACGCGCCGCGGCATGTGCGCGATCTGCGGGTAGCGCTGGCGGATCTGCTCGATGTACCTGTCGCGCAGGTTCTTCAACCTGAGGAAGATGTCGCCCTGGCGGCCGCCGGCGGCGATGATCTCGTCGATCTCCTGCTCGCTGTAGCCATCCTTGAGCGTCATGCGCACGCCATCGTAGGTGAGGATGTCCAGCGCATGCACATTGTCGCAGGTGCGTGGGCCGTGGCCATAGCATTGGGCCTGGACGGAGTGAACGCCGCAGGAGTTGTTGCCGATATTGCCGCCGATGGTGCACCACTCATGTGTCGACGGGTCGGGGGGGAAGACCAGGTTGTACTTGCCCAGCGCCTGGTTGACCTTGTCGTTGATTGCCCCGGGTTGCACGGTGACACGCTTGCTCTCGGTGTCGATGTCGACGATCCGGTCAAGGTACTTGGAGTGATCCATGACCACCGCATGGTTGACCGTCTCCCCCGACAGGCTGGTACCCGCCCCACGGGACAGGATCGGCACGCCATGGGCATGACAGATGCGATGGATGGCGATGATGTCGTCCACCGTTCTGGGAATCGTCACGCCGATCGGCGGCTGGCGATAGTTGGAGGCGTCGTTGGCATACAATGCCCGACTGCCAGCGTCGAAGCTCACCTCGCCCTCGATGGCATCGGCCAGTTCACGGGCCAGCTCACGGTACGCGTGCGTCTCGCCCCGGGTCGCCGCGGGAGCGGTTTTCATTATCAGATCGTTCATCGCCAGTTCCTTGCTCGGTAGGCACCTTGTAGGCCGACACCCGAAGCGCTTCGATCGGAATAGCTGTTTCCATCATCGAAATACCCCGGTTGTCAGTGCTTGCGCGTCTTGGGAATGAACTCCCGGGCGAACTGACGGAACGAGGCCTTGACGGTGCCCAGTGCCTCCGGGTCTCCGTGCATCAGCGCCGACATGTAGGCCTTGGCCTGCTCGCGCTTGATGTGTGGCGGAATCGGTGGAATGTTGGGGTCGGTCTTGACCTCCAGCACCACAGGGCGATCGGCATTCAGGGCGCGGTCCCAGGCACCCGCCAAGGCTTCGGATTCGGTGACCTTGATGCCTTTCAGACCGATCAGCTCGGCATAGTCGGCATAAGGAAAGTCAGGAATGTTCTGTGACGCCTCGTATTTCGGATCGCCTTCCTGAACACGCATCTCCCAGGTCACCTGGTTAAGATCCTGGTTATTGAGCACCATGACGATCAGTCGCGGATCGGACCAGCGCTGCCAGTACTTGGCGATGGTCACCAGTTCGGCATTGCCGTTCATCTGCATCGCGCCGTCACCGACCATGGCGATCACTGTGCGTTGTGGATGGGCGAACTTGGCGGCGATCGCATAGGGCACGCCATTGCCCATGGTCGCCAGGCCGCCCGAAAGCGAGGCCATCATGCCGCGGCGCAACTTCAGATCGCGCGCGTACCAGTTGGCCGCCGAGCCGGAGTCGCTGGTCAGGATGCAGTTGTCGGGCAGCTTGGGCGACAGCTCCCAGAACACGCGCTGCGGATTGACCGGATCGGCATCGGCCATGGCGCGCTCCTCGAGCACCTCCCACCACTGGGCGACGCTCTTCTCGATGTGCTCGCGCCAGGAGCGATCGGTCTTCTGTTCAAGGTGCGGTAGCAGTGCCTGCAGCGTGGTTGCGCTGTCGCCGACCAGATTGACTTCCATGGGGTAGCGCATGCTCAGCATGCGACCGTCGATGTCGATCTGCACGCCGCGCGCCTGGCCTTCTTCGGGCAGGAACTCGGAGTACGGGAAACCGGAACCGATCATCAGCAGCGTGTCGCAGTTCGACATCAGCTCCCAGCTCGGGTTGGTGCCGAGCAGGCCAATCGAGCCGGTAACGAATGGCAAGTCGTCCGGCAGCGCCGCACGCCCCAGCAATGCCTTGGCCACCCCGGCGCCGAGCGTTTCCGCTACCTGGATCACCTCATCGGTCGCATGCAGCGCCCCGGCGCCAACCAGTATCGCGACACGTCTACCTTCGTTGAGCACGGCCGCTGCCCGCTTGAGATCGTCTTCGTGCGGGGCGACACGCGGCCGGGCATAGCCAATGCCGGAGTGCACGCTGCCGTGCGAACGCGGTGGCTTCTCGACAGCCGGCTGAGACTGCAGGTCGCTGGGGATGATCACCGCCGTCACGGTGCGCTCGGAAAGCGCGATACGGATGGCCCGATCGATCAAATGACGAACCTGGGCCGGACTGGTGGCCATGTGGACGTACTCGTTGGCCACGTCCTTGTACAGCGAGACCAGATCCACTTCCTGCTGATAGTCACCGCCCAGGGCATTTCGCCCTTGCTGGCCGACGATGGCGACCACCGGCTGGTGATCCTTCTTGGCATCGTAAAGGCCGTTCAACAGGTGAATGGCCCCAGGACCGGAGGTGGCCGTGCAAACTCCCACCTCACCGGTGAACTTGGCATGGGCGCAGGCCATGAAGGCGGCCATTTCCTCATGGCGGGTCTGAATGAATTCAAACTGGTCGCCGGCACGATTGAACGCTCCCATGATGCCGTTACTGCCGTCGCCGGGATAGCCGTATATGCGCCGGACGTTCCATTGAGACAAGCGTTTCAGCAGAAAATCACTGACCGTCTCATTGCTCATGTCGAAATGCCTCCATGCACGTTCATTACATGAACCAGGCCGAGCGATGATCGTTAATCATCGGTCTGGTCGATCTTGTCTATTCAAGCTAGAAGCTAGTTAAAACGATTGGCAGGGTTCAAGAAATGAAAAAAATTCATTAATAACAAAAGTTAATAAAAAGATTGGCGCGCCCCGCTACGTAGGCCCAGCGCAGATGGCAGTGCTATGCTGATGGCTGTGGTTCCCGCACTGCCTCGGTATATGCCGAGTTGAGTGCGGGGCCTAATGATTAGGGCGGCGTCTATGCCCTAAGAAGCCGTTTGCTGGAGAGCGTTGAAGAGTTATCCGAGTAATAATAGCGAACGTGCATGAAGACAATTGTGTTCGAAGGAGTTTTTGCATGGAAGCCGCAGCCAAACGGATCGAAGATTACGGCTTCATCGGCAATATGCGCACCGCCGCCTTGATCGATCGCGACGCCGCCATCGAGTGGTTGTGCATGCCGCGCTTCGACTCCGATGCCTGCTGCGCCGCCCTGCTCGGTGAACGGAGCAATGGCTACTGGCAGATCGCTCCCCGGGGACAGGTGATCTCGCGCTCCCGGCGCTATCGTGGCGAGACGCTGGTTCTGGAAACGCTGTTCGAAACCGACTCGGGATGCGCGGCGGTCATCGACTTCATGCCGTTGAGCCGTGAGGGTGAGGCGAGAGTCGAACTGATGCGGATAGTCGAGGGCCGCGAGGGCCGCGTGGACATGGAGTGCAACGCGCTGTTTCGCTTCGATTACGGCGATGTCACCCCGCTGCTGAGGGAAGACCGCCATGGCGTTTCGGCCATTGCCGGCGCCGATGCGCTGCGGCTATGCTCGCCGGCGTCGATGCGCTGCGACGAAGACACCGTGCATGCCACCTTCAATGTCGCGGCCGGCGAACGCGTGCCCTTCACGCTGACTTGGCATGCCTCTTTTCAGCCGGCCCCCGAACCGCGCGATGCACTTCTGCTACTCGGCGAGGTCGAGCGCTGGTGGTCCGAGTGGAGTGGCCGCTGCGAAGTCGACGAGGCCTTCCGCGAACCGGTGGTGCGCTCGCTGATCACCCTCAAGGCGCTCACCGACGACCAGACCGGCGGAATGGTCGCTGCGGCGAGCTGTTCGCTGCCGGAAAGCATCGACGGGGAACTCAACTGGGATTATCGCTATGCATGGCTGCGCGATTCCACCTTCACGCTCTATGCGTTGCTGACCTGCGGCTATCGGGACGAGGCCTGCGCCTGGCGGCAATGGCTGCTGCGGGTGGCGGCCGGCGAGCCCGGCAAGCTGCAGCCGATCTACGGTATCGCCGGTGAGCGCCGCGTCGACGAGCGCACGCTCGATTGGCTCGCCGGCTTCAATGGCTGCCGTCCGGTCAGGATCGGCAATGGCGCCTATCGTCAGCTCCAGCTCGACATGCATGGCGAAGTCATGGACGGCCTGCACGTCAGCCGCATGGAGGGTGTCGAGCCCGACGCCGATCTCTGGCGCGTCCAGTACCGGTTGGCCAAGTACGTCGAAGCGCACTGGCAGCAGCCCGGGGCGGGACTGTGGGAGTTGCGTGGCCCCCAGCGACACTATACCCACTCCAAGGTCATGTCCTGGGTGGCCATCGATCGGGCCATCAAGGGGGTCGAGAACTTCGGTCTCGAGGGCGAGCTCGAGCCATGGAAGCGCTTGCGCCAGCGAATCCACGACGACGTGTGCACGCATGGCTTCAACCGCGCCCGCAACAGCTTCGTCCAGCATTACGACAGCGATGAGCTCGATGCCTCGCTGCTGTTGATGCCATTGGTGGGCTTCCTGCCGGCCAGCGATCCACGCATCGAGGCCACGGTCGAAGCGATTCAGCGCGAGTTGATGCATGACGGTTTCATCTACCGCTTCGTCAGCGACGCCAAGCGTCACGACCTGACGGAGGGCGAAGGCGCCTTTCTGGTCTGCTGTTTCTGGCTGGTCGACGTGTTGCTGCTGCAACAGCGGCGCGACGAGGCGCGCGCGCTGTTCGACAAGCTGCTGAGCGTGCGCAACGACCTGGGGCTGCTATCCGAGGAGTACCACCCCGTCCAACGCTGCCTGCTGGGTAACTTTCCCCAGGCGTTCTCCCACGTGGGGTTGGTCAATAGCGCGCACAATTTCAGTGATGCGTCCCGCGGGCACAAGCCGCCGCCGGCCCGTGCGCGTCAGTCGAACTGACGATGCCGGCCCGGCGGCCGTTGCCAGCCGTTCAGGCCTCGACGATCTCGTAGGAGTGGGTCATTGCGACGCCGCCCTGGGCGAGCATGATCGAGGCGCTGCAGTATTTTTCCGCCGATAGCTCGATGGCGCGCTGGACCTGCTTTTCCTTGAGTCCGCTGCCGCTCACCGTGAAGTGCACGTGGATCCTGGTGAACACGCTGGGCACGCCGTCGGCGCGCTCGGCCTCGACGGCCGCGATGCAGTCGCTGACCGGCGCACGCGACTTCTCGAGAATTTCCAGCACGTCGAACGAGGTGCAGGCGCCGAGCCCCATCAGCAGCATTTCCATGGGGCGCGGGCCGGTGTTG
The DNA here is from genome assembly GCF_021151495.1 of Halomonas sp. IOP_31. Lineage (NCBI taxonomy): Bacteria > Pseudomonadati > Pseudomonadota > Gammaproteobacteria > Oceanospirillales > Halomonadaceae > Halomonas > Halomonas sp. IOP_31. The sequence continues at coordinate 109,779 of NZ_JAIRBP010000007.1, forward strand.
CGGCCGCCGTGATCCGGCGGGCCATCGATGACCACGCTGTGCCCGCTGCCGGCTTCGGCGACGAACTGGCGACCGTCGGTCCACTTGACGCTGGCTTTCATGATGGGCAAATCCTTGCTGACGGATGGTTGTGAATAGGTGTGAATCGGCGTGGCAATAATAAAGTGCAACGCACAGCATAGCAGCTTGCCGGCGCGGGCTCAGCGCATTGCGTCGGGCTGGCGCAGCCAGGCATCCAGCCCGGCCAGGCGCGCCGGGGTGCCGACATCGACCCAGTGACCATGATGATGGCAGCCCGCGACACGCCCGGCATCCATGGCCTCGCGCAGCAGCGGGGCGAGCTTGAAGGCGCCGGGAGGCCGGCCGGCGACCAGCGCCGGGTCGATCAAGGCGATGCCGGCATAGGTCAGGCGCGGCTCGCCGGTTGCGTGCACGCGGCCGGCGGCGTCGAGGTGGAAGTCGCCGGCGGCGCGATGCGCGGGGTTGTCGATGAGGACCAGGCGCGCCAGGTCGTCGCCCAGCGGCGCCAGCCAGGCGCTTGCCAGCGCGCACCAGACGTCGCCGTTGACCAGCAGGAAGGGCGCTTCGCCGAGCAGCGCCAGCGCCTGGCGGATGCCGCCGCCGGTTTCCAGCGGCTCGGCCTCGTGGCTGAAGCGGATCGTCAGGCCGTAATCGCGACCGTCGCCCAACGCCTCGACGAGCTGCGTGGCGCGGTAGCTGACGTTGATCACCGCCTCGTCGATGCCCAGCGCCGCAAGGCGCTCGAGATGATGGCCGATCAGCGGCTTGCCGGCGACCTCGAGCAGCGGCTTGGGACACTGATCGGTCAGCGGGCGCATGCGCGTGCCTCGCCCGGCGGCGAGGATCATCGCCTTCATGGCGCGACTCCTCGTGCCTGCAACCCCCGGCGTGCCAGCTCACGGTGCAGCGCCGGAGCGAAATCGCTGTCCAGCCAGGCGCTCAATTCGCCGAAGGCCGGCCAGGGGGCCAGGCTGTCGCGCAGGTGGGCGAGAAACAGCGGCAGGCGTTGGAGATAGCCCGGCTTGGCGTCGCGCAGGGTCAACCGGCAGAAGATCCCCAGCACCTTGAGCGAGCGTTGCGCCGCCATCAGATCGGCGTGATAGCGGAACGTCGTGATACCGATGGTATCCGCTAGACGCCCGTCTTTGATCGCCTCGCGGCGGAATGCCTCGATGAACGCGGCATAGTCGACCTCGGCGAAGCGCCGGTAGCGTCCGCGCAGCAGCGAAACCAGGTCGTAGCTGAGCGGCCCGTCGACGGCATCCTGGAAATCGATCAGCCACAATTGGCCGGCGTGGCGCATCAGGTTCATGGCGTCGAAGTCGCGATGCACGGCGACCCGTGGCTGGCTCAGTGCGCTCTCGATCAGCCGGGCGCGGGCGCTCGGCCAGCAGGGCGGCGGGGCGATGCCCAGCAGCCGCGCGAGGCACCAGTCGGGGTAAAGGTCGAGCTCGCGGCCAAGCAGCGCGGCGGCGTAGGTCGGCAGCCCCGTGCGCGGCGCGCGGCGTTGCAGCGTGGCCAGCAGTGCCAGCGCTTCGCGATAGGCGTCGTCGTCGCCCGCATCGTTGGCCAGGCCATCGTCGGTCAGGCATAAATGCAGCGGGGTATCGCCGAGATCCTCGAGCTCGAGAAAGCCGCTGTCGAAATCGGCGTGATGCAGTGCGGGCACCGGCAGGCCGGCCTCGCGCCAGGCCTTGGCGACGGCCACGAACGGCCGGCTGTCCTCCTTGTCGGGTGGCGCGTCCATGACGATCCGCGTGGGCGCGTCGCCCAGCCACAGCCGGTAATAGCGCCGGAAGCTGGCATCGCCGGCGGCCAGTTCGATTCGCAGCCGTTCGCCATCCGCGGCATGGCGTGCGCCGGCCCAGCGGCGCAGGGCGGCGAGGCGGTCGGTTTGTCGCGCGTCGGCCATGCGGCCTCCTTGGTTGACGGGGTCGGTTCGCCGCCGCATGCTGATCTCCTTCCAGCCTCTCGTCATCGAACCGGGCTTGCCGATCTGGCGCCCTGGTGTCGAAGGAGGACGTGCGGCACCGGGGCTGTATAATACCGATTCCAACCGCCAAGGACAGAGGACCCATGGGCAAGCGATTGTTGTGGACTGCCCTCGCCGGACTGGCCGCCAGCGGCGCTCACGCGGCCCCGCCGCAGACGCTGCCGGCCTCGCAGCTCGACTGGCAGCCGTGGGGCGATGATGCTCCGTCCGGTGCCGTGTGCCGGGGGCGCTATGTGATGCCCGAGTATCGCCTGGCGCCCGGCGACACGCCGCGCGAGGTGCGTTCGGCGTCCGACCAGGCCGAGTACGGCGCTCAGGGCGCCACCATCCTGCGCGGGGAGGTGCTGCTGCGCCGCGGCAGCAGTCAGCTCGAGGCGTCCCGGGTGCGCGTCAACGCGGCCCGCGACACGGCTTTCGCCGATGGCCCGCTGACCTTGCGCGACCAGGGCCTGCTGGTGCGCGGCGGCGGCGGCCAGCTGTCGCTCGACAGTGACGCCGCCCAGATCGACGATGCCCATTACGTCCTTCACAATCAGCGCCTGCGTGGCGACGCCATTGCCCTGGCGCGTCTCGAGGATGGCCGCTATCGGCTGCGCGAAGCCAGTTTCACCGCCTGCGCGCCCGGCAGCCAGCTATGGCGGGTGGTCGGCAACGATGTGGTCATCGACCGCGAGGCCGGCTATGGCACCGCCAAGAATGCCCGGCTCGAGGTCGGTCGGGTGCCGGTGTTCTACTGGCCGTGGCTACGCTTTCCCATCGACGACCGTCGTCAGTCGGGCTTTCTGTGGCCGATCCTCGGCGTGTCCGGCGACGGGCTCGACTACGCCCAGCCGTATTACTTCAACCTGGCGCCGAACTACGATGCCACGCTGACGCCGCGCTGGCTGAGCAATCACGGCCTACTGCTGGGCGGCGAGTTTCGCTATCTACTCGGCGAGGATCAGGGCCAGATCGAGGGCGCCTACCTGAGCAGCGATCGCGGCGGCGAGAGCGCCAACCCCAACGACGACGACGATGCCTTCGAGGGCGAAGATCGCTGGTACCTCGATTTTCGTCAGCAGGGACGTTTCGACCCCCGGCTGCGCTACAACCTGCGCTATGGCGCTGCCAGCGATGGCCGCTACTTCGATGACTTCGGCCGCACCTTCGCCGAGAGCGAGACCGATTACCTGGCGCGTTTCGCCGAGCTCGACTACAGCGGCCAGACCTGGCAGCTCGAAGCCAAGGCCCAGGGCTATCAGAAGCTCGATTACCCGCTCGCCGACCGCGACAAGCCGTTCTATCGGTTGCCCAGCCTGACCGCCAACGCCCGCTGGTCGCAGGACAGCGGCTTATATCAACAGTGGCGCTCCAACGCCACCTACTTCTGGCGCGACATAGACGAAGCCAGCCTGCCCGATACCGAGCGTTATGACCGTGAGTCCGCCACAGGTGCGCGCGTGAATCTGGCGCCGGCTCTCGGCTGGCGTTACGACCCGAGCTGGGGCTATCTCGAGCCGCGCTTCGAACTGCTGTATACCCAGTACCAGCTCGACTACGGCAATCGCGACACCGACCGCGACGAGAGCCTGTCGCGCACCGTGCCGGTCAGCTCGGTGGACAGCGGGCTGGTCTTCGAGCGCGATCTCGCGCTGTTCGACGAGACCTGGCGTCAGACGCTGGAGCCGCGGCTGTATTACGCCTACGCCCCGGCGCGCGACCAGAGCGAGTTCCCCGACTTCGACACCAGCGAGCGGGCGTTTTCCTACGCCCAGCTGTGGACGCCGTATCGCTTTTCCGGCAGCGACCGGGTGGGTGACGTCAACAAGCTCTCCTATGGGCTGAGCACGCGCTTTTTCGAGGACGACAGCGGCCGCCAGCGGCTGTCGCTGGCGGTGGGGCAGAGCGCCTACCTCGACGACCGGGTAATCGGCATGGAGGGCGACCTGGCGCTGCCCGATCGCCAAGACAACTATCAGGCCTGGTACGACGCCACCCGCGACCGCTCGCCGATCGCCACCCAGCTCGACTGGCAGATCACCGATCGCTGGAGCACGCGCTACGAATGGCTCTACGACGAGCAACGCGAAGTCACCGAGCGTAGCGCGGCCTACCTGCGCTATCGGCATCCCGAGGGCTACGCGCTCAATCTCGGCTACCGCTGGGAACTCGAAGGCTTCGATCCCTCCGGCGACGCCGAGGATCGGCTGGGCTACGACCGCGAGGAGTTCGATGCCTCGTTCGCTTACCGGGTCGGCGCCAAGTTCGATCTGATCGGTCGCTACACCTACGACAACACCAACTCGCGCACGCTGGACACCCTGGCGGGCGTGCAATGGAACGATTGCTGCTTCGGCGTTCAAGTTGCCTGGCGCGAGTGGATCGAGGACAACGACACCGCCAACACCGTCGAGGACGATTACACCGATCGCGGGCTGTTTCTGCGCTTCGTTCTCAAGGGCCTGGGCGGCGTCGGTCAGGGAACCGACGAAATCTTCGCCGAGTCTATTCCCGGCTATCAACCGACCCCGTTCTGAAAGAAGAGGTTTTCATGCGCAGACGTCTGTTTGCATCGCTGAGCCTGGCGCTGATGCTGGCTTTCCCCGCCCTGGCACCGGCCGCCGAGCAACCGCTCGACCGTATCGTCGCCGTGGTCAACGACGACGCCATCATGGCCAGCGAATTGCGTGATCGGGTCGCTCAGGCCCGCAGCCAGTTGGCCAACCGCAACATCACCATGCCTTCCGATCAGACGCTTCGCCGGCAGGTGCTCGATCGCATGATCGTCGAGCAGATCCAGCTGCAGATGGCTGAGGAGGCCAACCTGACGGTCGACGACACCGAGCTCAACCGGGCGGTGCGTTCGGTGGCCGAGAACAACGGCATGAGCCTCGATCAATTCGCCAACACCCTTGAAAGCCAGGGGCTGTCGCTGGCCGCGGTGCGCGAGCAGATTCGCCGCGAGATGCTGATCCGCCAGCTCCAGCAGCGCCGCGTCGCCAGCCGGGTCAACGTCACCGACCAGGAGGTCGAGCGCTACCTGGCGCAGCAAAGCGGCGCCCGCAACGCGCGTTATCAACTCGGCCAGATCCTGGTCGCGTTGCCGCAGTCGCCCTCGCCGGACCAGGTGCGCAGCGCCCAGCAGCGCATCCAGGCCATCCAGCGCCAGCTCCAGAACGGTGCCGACTTCGCCAGCGTGGCGGCGGCCGAATCCGATGGGGCCAACGCCCTCGAGGGCGGCAACCTGGGCTGGCGCAGTGCTGCCGAGCTGCCCCCGACCTTCGTCGATGCGGTGAGCCAGCTCAGCGTCGGCGATGTCAGCGAGCCGTTGCGCAGCCCCAGAGGCATCCATCTGATCAAGCTGCTCGATCGTCAGGGCGGCGACCAGTCGCAGCAGGCGGTGGTCGAGGAGCAGAAGATCCGCCACATCCTGATCGAGACCAACCCCAACCGTGATGCCGAGCAGGCTCGCGCGCTGGCCGAGCGCACCCGTCAGCGTATCGTCGCCGGCGAGGACTTCGCCAGCGTCGCCCAGCAGGTCAGCGACGACCGCGGCAGCGCGCTCAACGGCGGCGACCTGGGCTGGGTGCGCCCCGGTCAGATGGTGCCAGCCTTCGAGGACGCCGCCGATCAGCTGGCGGAGGGCGAGATCAGCCAGCCGGTGCAGACCCGTTACGGTTATCATCTGATCCAGGTCGAGGATCGCCGCCAGCGCGATGTGAGCGGCGAGGCGCAGCGCAGCCGGATTCGCGACACGCTGTTCCAGCGCAAGGTCAACGAGGAACTGGAAGCCTGGACGCAGCAACTTCGCGCCGAAGCCTACGTCGACGAGCGGTTGAGCCCCTCCGGCGATGAATGAGCCGCTGCTCGCGCTGACCACCGGCGAGCCGGCCGGCATCGGCCCCGATCTGGCGCTGATGCGGGCGGTCGAAGACCCGTTCCCCGCCGGCCGGGCGCCGGTCAGGGTCGTCGCGATCGGCGATCCCGAGCTGCTTGCCGCGCGGGCGCGTCAGCTCGGCCTGGCGGTGGCGATCGAACCGCTCGAGGCGCAGGCCAGCGTCCCGGCGCCGCGCCGCGGCGTATTGCCGGTATGGCCGGTCGCGTTGCGCGCGCCGGTCACGCCCGGGGTGCTGGATCCCGCCAATGGCGACTACGTGCTTGAACTGCTCGACCGGGCGCTTGCCGCCTGTCGCAGCGGGCGGGCCCAGGCGATGGTCACCGCGCCGCTGCACAAGGGGGTGATCATCGAGGCCGGCCACGGCGGTTTCACCGGCCATACCGAATACCTGCGCGATGCCTGCGGCATCGACGCGGTGGTGATGATGCTGGCCACGCAACTGCCCGCGGCGATGGGCGGCGCGATGTTGCGGGTCGCGCTGGCGACGACCCACCTGCCGCTGCGCGCGGTGGCTGACGCCATTAGCGAATCTGGCCTGCGCCGGGTGCTGGTCATCCTCGATACCGACCTGCGCCGCCGCTTCGGCATCGCCAGGCCGCGTATCGCGGTGTGCGGCCTCAATCCGCACGCCGGCGAGGGCGGGCACCTGGGCCGCGAGGAGCTCGACATCATCATTCCCACCCTCGAACGGCTGCGTGGCGAGGGGCTCGACGTCGCGGGGCCGTGGCCCGCCGACACGCTGTTCACCCCGCATCGGCTTGCCGGCCTCGACGCGGTGCTGGCGATGTATCATGACCAGGGTTTGCCGGTGCTCAAGTTCGCCGGCTTCGGTCAGGCCGCCAACATCACCCTGGGGCTGCCGATCGTGCGCACCTCGGTGGATCACGGCACGGCGCTGGACCTGGCCGGTAGCGGGCGCATCGATACCGGCAGCCTGCGCGTGGCGCTGACGGTCGCCGCCGAGATGGCGCTGGCCGCGCCGGGCACCCGATAAGCACTGCAACCCAAGGAAATTCCTGTCGCATGTCTTCAGCTACCCGCGATCAGCGTCCCGAGCCGCCGCAACACCGGGCACGCAAGCGCTTCGGCCAGAACTTCCTGCGCGACCCGGGGGTGATCATGCGCATCGTGCGCAGCATCGCGCCGCGCCCCGGCGAGCGGCTGGTCGAGATCGGCCCGGGCCAGGGCGCGCTGACCGAACCGTTGATCGAGGCCGCCGACGGCGTGCTGGAGGTGGTCGAGCTCGATCGCGACTTGATTCCCGGGCTGCGTGTGCAATTTTTCAATTATCCGGACTTGGTGATTCACGAAGGCGATGCACTGGCTCTCGATTTCGCCGCGCTGAAGGGCGACGGCGCGGCGCTGCGGGTGGTCGGCAACCTGCCGTACAATATCTCCACGCCGCTGATCTTCCATCTGCTCGGTGCCCGCGAAGCGATCGCCGACATGCATTTCATGCTGCAGAAGGAGGTCGTCGAGCGCCTCGCCGCCGAGCCGGGCGGCGCCGACTGGGGGCGGCTGTCGGTGATGGCCCAGTATTACTGCCGTATCGATGCGCTGTTCACGGTGCCGCCCGAGGCGTTCGTGCCGCGGCCCAAGGTCGACTCGGCGATCGTCCGGCTGGTGCCGCATGCCGAACTGCCGTCGCCGGCCATCGACGAGGCGCTGTTCGCCGATGTCGTGCGCCAGGCTTTCGCCCAGCGCCGCAAGACGCTGCGCAACAATCTCAAGACGCGGCTGTCCGGCGAGGCGCTCGCGGCGCTGGGCATCGATCCGGTGCGGCGTCCGCAGACCCTGAGCGTGGCCGAACTGGTTGCCATCGCCAATCACCTGGCCGGAGAATCGCCTTGATCGACGAACTGAGCGAGGCCATCCGCGTCGATGTCGAACCCAACTATCGGGTCGAGGAATCGTCGCCGGCCGAACAGCGTTACGTATTCAGCTATACCATCACCGTGCACAACCACTCGCCGCAGGCGGTACAGCTGCTGGCTCGCTACTGGAAGATCACCCAGGGCAGCGGCAAGGTCCAGGAGGTGCGCGGCAAGGGCGTGGTCGGCAAGCAGCCGCTGATCGGCCCCGGCCAGACCTTCCGCTATACCAGCCGTGCGGTGCTGGATGGCCCGGTCGGCGTGATGGAGGGCACCTATACCTGCGTCGAGAGCGCGGCGCAGCGTCCGTTCGAGGTCGCTATCGCGCCGTTCCGCCTGGCCGGGCCCAACCAGGTGCACTGACGCCGCCGCATCGAGTCATTCATTGTTACCCGCGCCAAGCAGGAGGCCCATGACTACCTACGCCCTCGGAGATCTGCAGGGTTGCCACGCCGAATTCGTGGCGCTGTTAGAGCGTCTGGCGTTCGATCCGCGCCGCGACCGGCTGTGGCTCGCCGGCGACCTGGTCAATCGCGGCCCGGGCTCGCTGGCCTGCCTGCGCGAGGTCAAGGCGCTGGGCGATGCCGCGCGTGTGGTGCTGGGCAATCACGACCTGCACTTGCTCGGCGTGGCGCGCGGCGGCGGCTCCCTGAAGCGCTCCGATACGCTCGCGGCGATCCTCGACGCCCCCGACCGCGAGGCGCTGCTCGACTGGCTGCAGCATCAGCCGCTGCTGGTCGACGACGGCAGCGCCAGTCCGGCGCGAACGCTGATGGTGCACGCCGGGCTGTTGCCGCAGTGGTCGCTGGATGGGGCCCGGGCGTTGGCCGGCGAGGTCGAGAGCTGCCTGGCCGGCGAGCAGGCCGGGGCGTTTTTCGAGCGGATGTACGGCAATTCGCCGGCGCGCTGGGACGATACGCTCGAGGGCATCGAGCGGCTGCGAGCGATCGTCAACGTGTTCACCCGGATGCGTTTCATCGCCGCCGACGGCACCCTCGACTTCGCCGCCAAGGAGGGCCTTGATAGCGCCCCCCAAGGCTTCGAGCCGTGGTTTCGTTACCCGCGCGAGGACGATCCGCGAGTGCTGTTCGGCCACTGGGCGGCGCTCGAAGGCCACACCCCCGGCGCGGCGTTGCGTGCCGAAGCGCTGGACACCGGCTGCGTATGGGGCAATAGCCTGACCGCGCTGGATCTCGACAGCGGCCGGCGGATCAGCGAGCCCTGCCGTCCGCGCGAATGAATTGAATTGACAATAACGCCATCGCCGGCGCGCCATTCATTACCCGCTGCCCAGGGAGGGCGCATGAGCCAGAGCACTTTCGAACATCTCGATCACGTCACCCTCGAAGGATGGCTGGATAACGGTCAACCGCTGACGCTGGTGGATATCCGCGACCCGCTGAGCTTCTCCCGCGGGCACATTCCCGGTAGTTGCCATGTCGACAACGCCACGGTCGGCGATCTGGTCGATCAGGCCCCCGGCGATCAGCCCATGGTGGTGGTCTGTTATCACGGTCATTCCAGCCAGCAGGCTGCCGAGTGGCTCATCGGCCAGGGGTTCACGCGAGTCTACAGCCTGGACGGCGGCTTCGTCGGCTGGGAAGCCAACCACCCGCACCGCGTCGAGCGATGAACGCCGATCGTCATACCGCCGGGTTGAACGTGTATCGGGTGGGCGGCGCGGTGCGCGATGCGCGGCTGGGCTGGCCGGTGGTCGATCAGGACTGGGTGGTGGTCGGGACCACCCCCGAGGCCATGCTCGAGCGCGGCTTCAAGCCGGTGGGGCGCGATTTCCCGGTGTTCCTGCATCCCGAGAGCCATGAGGAGTACGCCCTGGCGCGCACCGAGCGCAAGGCCGGGCATGGTTATACCGGGTTCGTCGTCCATGCCAGCCCCGCGGTGACCCTCGAGGAGGATCTCGAGCGGCGCGATCTGACCATCAACGCCATGGCCGAGGCCCCCGATGGCACGCTGGTCGACCCCTTCCACGGCCAGCGCGACCTCGAGGCGCGGCGGCTGCGCCACGTCTCGCCGGCCTTCGTCGAGGATCCCCTGCGGGTACTGCGCACCGCGCGGTTCCTGGCACGCTACCGCGGCCTGGGCTTCGCCGTCGCCGACGAGACGCAGGCGCTCATGCGCCGGCTGGCCGAGAGCGGCGAACTCGACCACCTGATCGCCGAGCGCATCTGGGTCGAAACCGAGAAAGCGCTCGGCGAACCGCAGCCGCAGGCCTATTTCGGCTGTCTCGACGACTGCGCGGCGCTGCCGGTGCTGATGCCCGAACTGACCGCCGATGAAGCGGCCCTCAACGACGCCCTGGCACGCCTGAGCGCGGTGCCCGATGCGGCGTGCTGGACAGCGGCGCCGTGGACATTGACCCAGTGGCGCTGGGCGCGGCTGATCGAACACCTCGGCGAGACCGCCCGCGAAGCGCTTAACGTGCGGCTCAAAGTGCCCAACGCCTACCGCGAGCTGGCCCGCCAGGTGGCGCTGAGCCGCGCGCTCTGGCTTGACGAGGCATGGCTGGCCGACGCGCCGCTCGCCGCGGCGCGCACGCTTGCCTGGCTCAACGCCATCGACGGCTGGCGGCGCAGCGAGCGGGTGCCGGCTTTGCTGGCGCTGATCGAGTATGAATGCCCGGCATTGGCCGCACGCCTGGCGCGCGGCTGGCGCGCGGGGGCGCGGATCGAACCGCGAGGCTTGCTCGACGAGGGCTTGCGCGGTGGCGAGCTGGGCGCCGAGCTGGCCCGGCGCCGCCAGGCGGCGATCGCCGAGGCGCTGGGCTGAGCGCGGTTGCTGCCCTCAATCGGCCTGCGAGATCACCGTTCCCCGCCAGGCGAAGTCCACCGGCCACAGGCGTTGCGTGCCCGGTACGAAGGCTGCCCACAGATCGGCATAGCGTTTCTTGTCGCGCGGATGGCGGTCGTCGGGCAAGAGCTCGGCGAGCGGCTGAAGAACGAAGGCACTGGTGGTGATCTCGTCGCGTGGCAGGTCGACGCCGTCGATGCAGCCGGTCAGCTCGCCGACCGTGAGCAGGTCGATGTCGAGCCGCCGCGGGCTGAACTTGGGGCTGTCGGCGCGACGCCCGTGGGCGTACTCGAGACGCTTGCACCAGGCCTGCAGCTCGCCTACCGAGGCGTGGCTGTCGAAGGCGGCGACCAGGTTGTAGAAGTTGCGACCGTCCTTGAAGCCCACCGGCTCGCTTTCGAAGACCCGCGAAATGCGCAATGCCGCGAAGTCGGCAGCGAGCGCGTCGAGACAACGCCGCACGTGATGCTCGCGCTCGATGTTGCTGCCGATGCTGACCACCACCTGGGTCATGTGAGCTGCCCGCGCTCGATGCGCACGCCGACCGTGCTGGCCTCGGCGACCGCGCCCGGCTTGCGCACGCTCAAGCGCAGCCAGGCGATGGCGAACTCCTCGCGCAGCAACGCGGCGAGACGCTCGGCGAAGGTCTCCACCAGCTGGAAAGCGCTGTGGGCGGCGAAGTCGCCGATGCACGCGCTGATCGCGGCGTAATCCAGCGTATGTGCCAGGTCATCGTCGGCCGCGGCGGGGCGGATGTCGGTGGCCAGCTCCAAATCGAGCACCAGCCGCTGGCGAATGCTGCGCTCCCAGGCGTAGACGCCGATCACCGTCTCCACGGCCAGGCCTTCGATCAACACGCGATCCACGGTCAAAAAGTCCTTCGCTGGTAGTCGGGCTTCGATTGTACGCCAGCAAAGTGGCAGAATCCCGGGATTGCCGCGAGCGATTTTACGGAAGCCGCCATGCCCCTCATCGATGTCGTCGAACTCGTCATGCTGGTCGTGCTCGGCTACCTGTGCGGCGGTCTGCTGGGGGCGGTCTGGGTATGCCGCCTGGCGGGGGTGGCCGATCCGCGCTGGCGGGGTTCGCGCAACCCCGGTTTCTCCAACGTGCTGCGCCTCTACGGCCCGCGCCTGGCGTTGGTGACCTTGAGCGTCGACGCCACCAAGGGCATGCCGGTGCTTTGGCTGGCCCGCGCCGGCGAGCTGCCGCCCTGGGCCCAGGGCATGGTCGGGCTCGGCGTGCTGCTGGGTCACAGTTATCCGCTCTGGTATCGCCTGCAGGGCGGCCGGGCGGTGGCCAGCGCCTTTGGCGTGCTGCTGGTGCTGACGCCCTACGTGGCGCTGGCGTGCGCACTGTGCTGGGTGCTGCTCGCCTGGCGGGTGCGCACCGCCGCCGTGGCCTCGCTGGGTGCGGCGCTATTGGCGCCGTTGGCGAGCGTGTGGCTGGCTCGCGAGTACGTGGCGGTGGTGATCGTCTTCGCCCTGTTGGTGCTGGTGCGCCACGTCTGGCATATCCGGCGCCTCGGCCGTAGCTCCGATCCGGGTGGCGGCATGCACTGAGCCCTCGTGGGAGGGACTTCAGTCCCGATGGCCTGGCTGAGTCCACCCCTCGCGAACAAGTTCACTCCCACAAATACCTGCCTGTAGCTGGCCTTGTCGAAGCCTGCCTTGGGGGAGCTGGCTCTCGTGGGAGGGAATTTATTCCCGATGGCGGTGGCGCGGCAGCCCGGGTGTCTCACCCCTCGCGAACAAGTTCGCTCCCACGCTTTTGATCGATTGCTTCGTCCGCCGTTACTGCGCAAGAGTGACGGCAGGTGGCGCTGGGCGGTGGAACATAAAGAGCGCGATCATCGCGCCGGGCTTTTCACGCCGTGATGGTGGGTGGCGTCAAGTCGGCCAACGGCCAGCGCGGTACGGCGCGCATGGCGGTGCCGTCGCGTTCGCCGGCGAGCAGGCGCTGGGCACCGACATACGCGATCATCGCGCCGTTGTCGGTGCAGAAGCGTCCGCGGGGGTAATAGGTGCGCGCACGCCGCTTGCCGACCTCGATGGCCAGGCGCTCGCGCAGCCGCCGGTTGGCGCTCACCCCGCCGGCCACCACCAGCCGCTTCAGGCCGGTCTGGTCGAGCGCGCGCCGGCACTTGATCACCAGTGTGTCGACCACCGCTTCCTCGAAGGCGCGGGCGATGTCGGCGCGTCCCCGGTCGTCGAGTTCGCCGGCATCGCGCAATGCATTGACGCTGGTCAGGGTGTGGGTCTTGAGCCCCGAGAAGCTGAAGTCGAGCCCCGGTCGGTCGGTCATCGGCCGCGGAAAGCGGAAGCGCGCCGGGTCGCCCGCCTCGGCGAGCCTGGCGACCTGCGGGCCGCCGGGATAGGGCAGGCCGAGCATCTTGGCGGCCTTGTCGAAGGCTTCGCCGGCAGCATCGTCGACCGACTCGCCGAGCAAGCGATACTCGCCCAGGCCGCGCACTTCGACCAGCTGGGTATGGCCGCCGGAAACCAGCAGCGCGACGAACGGGAAGGCGGGGGCTTCGTCCTCGAGCATCGGCGCGAGCAGGTGGCCTTCCATGTGGTGCACGCCGAGCACCGGTATGCCCAGCGCTAGGGCCAGGCCGTGGGCGGTGCTGGCGCCGACCATCAGTGCGCCGACCAGCCCCGGGCCGGCGGTGTAGGCGATGCCATCGAGGTCGCCGCGCCCCAGGCCGGCGTCGTCGAGTACCTGCTGGATCAACGGCAGCAGCTTGCGAGTGTGATCCCGCGAGGCCAGTTCGGGGACCACGCCGCCGAAATCGGCATGCATGGCGACCTGGCTGTAGAGGGCATCGGCCAGCAGGCCGCGTTCGGTGTCGTAAAGGGCGACGCCGGTCTCGTCGCAGGAGGTCTCGATCCCCAGTATGCGCATGGTGTGGCTCGTCGCTGGCGGCAGGAAAGCGGCCATTCTACCGGCTTTGCCGCGTCGGCGGCAGGGGCGCTGGCGCGCGATGCGCAATGTTTGCAAAGCTCGTGGGCAGCGACTAGAATACCCGACTCTGCAAGACTGGGTCGTGCGCCCAATACCCGAACTGAACGTCTTTCCCGATCGCCGGATGGTTCGTTTCCCTGTGAACGGCGGGATGCGACGATCGGATCGAGCGCACGTTCAAAATCGAACTCATGATTTCAAGGTAGGTGAGTGCTTAATGCCTTCTGTCAAAGTACGTGATAACGAGCCGTTCGACGTCGCCCTGCGTCGCTTCAAGCGGTCCTGCGAAAAAGCCGGCGTGCTCTCCGAAGTGCGTCGTCGCGAGAGCTACGAAAAGCCGACCGCAGTACGCAAGCGCAAGGCAGCGGCGGCCGTGAAGCGTCACGCCAAGAAGTTGCAGCGTGAGCGCAAGCGTTTCGAACGGCTGTACTGATACGTACTGGAGGCGGACATCGTCTGCCTCAGAGGGACGCCAAGCGGCCGCCATCCGGTGGCCGTTTGCTTTTTGTGTCCGGCGCCTCAGAGGGCATCGCCCTCGCTCCGGACAGCTCATCCCGTCAGCTTTCACATAGAGCCCTCGCATGGCCGGTCAGATCCCTCAGCGTTTCATCGATGACTTGCTCGCTCGTGCCGATGTGGTCGAGGTTGTCGGCGAACGGGTGACGCTCAAGAAGGCCGGCCGCAACTATGCGGGACTGTGTCCGTTTCATCAGGAGAAGTCGCCGTCGTTCACCGTCAGTCAGGACAAGCAGTTCTATCACTGCTTCGGCTGCGGAGCCCACGGCAATGCGCTGCGCTTTCTGATGGAGCACGACAACCTGCGTTTCCCCGAGGCGGTCGAGCAGCTCGCCGCGCGCCAGGGGCTGGAGGTGCCGCGCGAGGGCGCCGACGACCCGCATGCCAAGGCGCGCGAGAAGAAGCGCCAGGAAGGCGTCAACCTGCTCGAGCTGTCGGCGAGTTTCTTTCGCGAACGTCTGGCGATGAGCGAGGGCCGGGCGGCGCGGGACTATCTCGACGATCGCGGGTTGTCGCCCGAGGTGGTACGCGACTTCGCGATCGGCTACGCCCCCGACAACTGGGAGGCGCTCAAGCGTCATCTGAGCGAGCGCGGGGTCAGCGAAGCGGTGCAGGTGGAGTACGGGCTGCTGGTAAGCCGCGAGGACTCCGGGCGCAGCTACGATCGCTTTCGCGACCGGGTGATGTTCCCGATCCGCGACTGGAAGGGCCGCACCCTCGGCTTCGGCGGCCGGGTGCTGGGCGACGCCAAGCCCAAGTATCTCAATTCGCCCGAGACCCCGGTGTTTCACAAGGGGCGCGAACTCTACGGCTTGTTCGAGGCGCGCCAGGCCAATCGCCAGCTCGAGCGGCTGGTGATCGTCGAGGGCTACATGGACGTCGTGGCGCTGGCCCAGTTCGGCATTCGCAACGCCGTGGCGACGCTCGGTACCTCGACCAGCGAAGAGCACCTGCAGCGGCTGTTCCGGCTGGTCGGCGAGGTGGTGTTCTGCTTCGACGGCGACAACGCCGGCCGGCAGGCGGCGCGCCGGGCGCTGGACAACGTGCTGCCGCAGATGATCGACGGCCGCCAGGCGCGCTTTTTGTTTCTGCCCGAGGGCGAGGATCCGGACAGCCTGGTGCGGCGCGAGGGCCCCGAGGCGTTCAACGACCGCATCACCTGTGCCAGCCCGCTGTCGGAATTTCTCTTCGAGCAGGCGGCGCAGGGGCGCGACCTGCAAAAGATCGAGGACCGGGAACGCTTCGCCAGCGGCGTGCTCAAAGCCTTGAGACGTCTGCCCGAGGGCGTGCTCAAGTCATTGTTGCTGGGCGAGCTGGCGACGCGCACCGGGATCGATTCGTCGCGCTTCGCGGCGCTGCTCGAGTCCGGCGGCAAAAGCGAGGCGCAGGCGCCCGAGGGGGCGGAGCCGTCCGCCAGGGGCGCGCCGGGCGAGGCCGAGCGGGGCATCACGGCATCGGCTTCGACGCGCAATGGCTCGCTCGGATTGATGGCGCGCACGCTTCAGTTGCTGGTGCACGAACCGACGCTGGTCGAGCGGTTGCCTGCAGAACTCGACTGGTGTGCCGATAATGACAGTGACGGCTCGCTGTGTCGCGAGGTCATCCGGCTGTTGCGGGCCGGGCGCTATCGCAGCCCGCAGGTACTGCTGGCGCACTTTCACGGTACCGCCGAGGGTCAGCGGCTCCAGGCGCTGGCGCGCCGCGAATTGTTGATACCGCGTGCGGCCAGGGCCGCCGAGCTCGATGGGCTGATAGAGCACTTTCGCCGCCAAAGTTCGGCCGCGGCGCCGGAGACGGAGATCAACGAGCTGCTCGCCAGGCAGCGCAGCGGCAAACGGCTATCGAGCGAGGAGCGTCAACGGCTTATGGCGCTGTTTCAGATCGCCAAGCGCTAAGGGCTTCTCCAGATCGCCAGGCGCTAAGGGCTTCTCCAGATCGCCAGGCGTTGATCGCTCGGAGTCCGGTTTCATTCGGGCGCTAGCGGGGCGGGATTGAAATAACGCGAGGCGCCCTTATCTACAGGGCTAAGTAGAGAGCGTAACCCGATAAACTAACACACCTGAATTGCGGCGCAAATAGATCGAACTGGCGGATGAGTGATTTGATCCGCTATACTTGCGGGCTAACTTGGATTTTCACCGCCTATCGTTCAGGTGCTTCATTCTTCTTCGTCGATATAGGGTATCTATGGCTGGAAATGCGCAGCAGTCACGTCTGAAGGAGTTGATCGCGCGCGGCAAGGAACAGGGCTTCCTGACCTATGCCGAGGTCAACGACCACCTTCCCGAGGATATCGCCGACCCGGATCAAGTGGAAGACATCATCGGCATGATCAACGACATGGGCATCAATGTCGTTGAGGAGGCGCCCGATGAAGACGCGCTGATGATGTCCGATCATTCGACCGACGAATCGGCCGCCGAAGAAGCGGTCGCCGCGCTGGCGGCGGTGGAGAGCGATGTCGGTCGGACCACGGACCCGGTGCGCATGTACATGCGCGAGATGGGTACCGTCGGGCTGTTGACTCGCGAAGGCGAGATCGAGATCGCCAAGCGCATCGAGGAAGGCACCCGCGAGGTGATGTCCGCGCTGGCCTACCTGCCCGGTGCGGTGGAGTCGATCCTCGAAGCCTACGATGCGACCCAGGACGAAGAGCAGCCCGGACGTCTGTCCGACCTGTTCTCCGGTTTCATCGATCCCGACGAGGGGATTCCCGGGGTCGCCGAGGCGGAAGTGCCCGAGGAAGTGCCCGGCGGCGGCGATGGCGAGAGTGATGGCGACGACGAGGATGGCGACGCCGAGGAAGAAGAGAGCAGCGGTGGTCCCGATCCCGAAGAGGCGCGCGCGCGCTTCGAGCAGATCCGCGAGCAGAACGCGGCCGCCAAGGCGGCGCTGGCCAAGTATGGCCCGGGTGCCGCCGAAACGCTTGCCGAGCAGTCGCGCCTTGCCGAGCTGTTCTCGCCGATCAAGCTGGTACCCAAGCATTTCGAGCGTCTGGTCAACCAGGTACGGATCAGCGTCGAGCAGGTCCGCGATCAGGAGAAGATGATTCTTCAGGTTTGCGTCAAGAAAGCCAAGGTGCCGCGCAAGACCTTCATCAAGAACTTTCCGGGCAACGAGTCCAACAGCCAGTGGCTGGATGAATTCCTGGCCAGCAATCCCAGGTATGCCGACAAGCTGCAGGCGTTTCGTGGCGACATCCAGCGCGCCCAGCGCAAGATCGGTTTCGAGGAAGAGCTGATCCAGTTGCCGGTGGGTGAGATCAAGGAGGTCAATCGTCGGCTGTCGATCGGCGAGGCCAAGGCGCGTCGCGCCAAGAAGGAAATGGTCGAGGCCAACCTGCGTCTGGTTATCTCGATCGCCAAGAAGTATACCAATCGCGGCCTGCAGTTCCTCGACCTGATCCAGGAAGGTAACATCGGCCTGATGAAGGCGGTCGACAAGTTCGAATATCGGCGCGGCTACAAGTTCTCGACCTACGCCACCTGGTGGATCCGTCAGGCGATCACCCGTTCGATCGCCGACCAGGCGCGGACCATCCGCATTCCGGTGCACATGATCGAGACCATCAACAAGCTCAATCGCGTGTCGCGGCAGATGCTGCAGGAAATGGGGCGCGAGCCGACCCCCGAGGAGCTCGGCGAGCGTCTCGAGATGCCCGAGGACAAGGTCCGCAAGGTGCTCAAGATCGCCAAGGAGCCGATCTCCATGGAGACGCCGATCGGCGACGACGACGACTCGCATCTCGGCGACTTCATCGAGGACGGCACCATGTTGCTGCCGATCGACATGGCCACCGGCGAGGGCCTGATCGAAGCCACGCGCAACGTGCTGGGCGGCCTGACGGCGCGCGAAGCCAAGGTGTTGCGCATGCGCTTCGGCATCGACATGAACACCGACCACACCCTCGAGGAGGTCGGCAAGCAGTTCGACGTCACCCGCGAGCGGATTCGCCAGATCGAGGCCAAGGCGCTGCGCAAGTTGCGCCACCCCAGCCGCTCGGAGCCGCTGCGCTCGTTTCTCGACGAGTAGCTCGGTTGCTCACAATCGGGTAGGGTCCGGGGTCACCCCCGGAGCCCTCCCACACCACCGGGCATACGGTTCCGTACCACGGCGGTTCGCGAAGAACGGCTGAGCCACCTTACCGTATCAAGTACCGAGATCAG